>JAEXPQ010000108.1 GCA_023446735.1 Verrucomicrobiota bacterium | reverse complement strand
CGTCGGTGGAGACCCGGCGGGCCGGTTCGCGCCACGCGATCGTGGCGGCCGCGGCGAGGGCGGCGAGGATGAGCAGCAGACGCGCGACGGCCGGCCGGAGCAGCAGCATGGCGTTCAGGGCCGGGCGGCCGGGCGGCGGAAACGCGCCCGGAGCTCATCGGGGTCGGCGGCGGCGCCCACGGTGGGCGTGCCGATCTCGATCTCGACCTCCTGGGCGCCGGGCTTGTCGAGCACGATGCGGGTGATGGCGGCCGCGTTGCCCTCGATGATCACGCGGACCGCGGCCCGGCGGGCCTCCGTGGTGCGCGCGCGCAGGCCGAGGCGCCAGGCGGCGCGTTCCCCCTCGGCGAAGAGGTCGAACTCGGCGGCGAGTCGGTCGAGGTCGAGGCGGAGGATGTCGAGCAGGGCGCGCTGGCCGCCGGCGGCGCGCGGGTCGCCGGGCGGGACGAGCTCCTTCCCGCGGGCGTCGCGCAGGAGGAGACCTTGTTCGTCGACGATCACGAGGTCCCAGCCGGTGACCGCGGTGCTGGAGTAGTGGAGACTGAGGCCGTGCGTGCGGCTGAGGACGAGGTCGCCCGCGAGGATCGTCGGGGCCTTGCG
The DNA here is from genome assembly GCA_023446735.1 of Verrucomicrobiota bacterium. GTDB lineage: Bacteria > Verrucomicrobiota > Verrucomicrobiia > Opitutales > Opitutaceae > CAJCBL01. The sequence continues at coordinate 2,715 of JAEXPQ010000108.1, read as the reverse complement.
GATGGCGAAGCGGCGCTTCTCGCGGAACGGCGCGCGCACCCAGTCGGCGCGCGCGAGCTCGCCGAGCACCCCGTCCCACCGGGCGGCGAGGGCGGCGGGCGCGACGGCCGTCTCGGGCGTGAACAGCTCGGCCCGCAGCGGGAGGGCGGCGAGGAGCAGGGCGAGGGCGAAGTGGCGGATGGGGGTCATCGGGCGTCGTAGTCGCCGGCCCAGTGTCGCCGGAGGGCCAGCACGCGGGGCAGGCGGGAGACGAGGGCGGCGAGCAGGCGCAGTTGCATCGCGACGAGCAGAAGGTTGTCGCGGCCGTAGCGGAAGTGGGAAACGCCGCCGGCGGCGGGCGCGAGGTAGCGGCAGGGGGCGGGGCGGTTGCGCGGGCGCACGCCGGACCAGAACAGCCGCACGGCGGTCTCGTGGTCGAAGTCGAACCGGCGCGCGCCGCGGGTGGCGGCGAAGACGGCCAGGAGCGGCGCGAGCGGGTAGAGGCGGAAGCCGAAGAGCGGGTCGTCGATGCCGCGGCCGAGGGTCTCCACGGCGGCCATGGCCACGCTGAGCTTGCGGCCCCAGCAGCGGAGGCGGGGCGCCTCGGGCCCGAAAATGGGCCGGCCGAGGATCATCGCGGCGGGGTCGGCGGCGGAAGCGGCCATGAATCCGGGGATGTGGTCGGCGGGGTGCTGCCCGTCCGAGTCGAGGAGCAGGGCGTGGGTGAAGCCGGCGGCGACGGCCTCGTGCGCACCGCGCAGGATGGCGGCGCCTTTGCCCTCGTTCTGTGGTGACACGATCACGCGCAGGGCGGGCTCGGAACGGGCGAGTTCGAGCACGGGGCGCTCGCTGCCATCGGTGCTGCCGTCGACCACGACCCAGACGGGCCGCCACTGCGCCAGCGCCGCGCGCACGGTGGCGAGCAACACCGGTCCCGTGTCGTAGGACGGGATGAGCACGAGGTGGGTGGAGGACGGAGTGCTCATGCGGCCGCGGGAAGGAGCGCGAGGAGGGCGCGTTCCACTTCCTCCGCGCTCTCGGCGGCCGGGCGGGCGGGGGCGGGGTGGAGCTCGGGCCCGGTCACGATCTCGAGCGCGACGGGCAGCGCGGGCGCGTGCCACCAGGCGCGGTCCTTCGCGAGAAACGCGGCGCCGGTGCGCAGCGCCAGGATACGCACGGGCACGCCCGCCCGCCGGGCCGCGAGGACGAAGCCGGGCTTGAGCGGGTTGAGCCGCGCGCCGGCGGCGGTGCGGGTGCCCTCGGGAAAGACCAGCACGGGATGGCGGCGGGCCGCGGCGGCGGTCGCGCGCAGCAGGCCGATGCCCTCGTCGTTGGCGATGAAGCCGGCGGCGCGCGGGATCGCGGAGAGGAGCGGGTGGCGCCGCAGCGAGGACTTGTAGATGCAGCGCAGGCCCGGCTGTTGCGCGAAGAGAAGGAGGGCGTCGATCAGCCCGGGGTGGTTGGCGACGAGGATGCCCGCGGGGAGGCGGCGTGCCGCCGGGTCGACATGCAGCCGGAGCAGGCCGGTGGCGCGCAGGTAGCCGACGAACACGCGGGAGTGCCGGTGGATCATCGCGCCCACGAGGCGCGCGACCGGCTCCGCGCCGGCCCAGGGCAACAGCAGCAGCGACACGACCTGGATGGGCAGGACCAGCACGGCGAACACCAGCCAGCCGGCGAAATAGGCGGCGATCCGGAAGGGGCGGGTGGCGACACGGAGCATGGTTCAGGCGGCCGGCGGGTTGAGCGGGCCGAAATTGAACCAGAGGTGCGGGTGTGCGCGCAGCAGTTTTTCCACCGCGGCGAGGTGTTCCTGGAAGTGGCGGCGCGCCGCTTCGAGGTCGGCGGTGCGGCGGCCGGTCGGGCGGAACACCGGCGAGGCGTGGATCAGCGTGGCGTCGCGGCCGGCGGGCTCGCCCACGCAGTGGATCACGGGCAGGCCGAGCACGCTGGCGAGATGGTAGATGGTGAACGGGAAGAGCCGGCGCGCGCCGAGGAACGCGAAGGGCTCGAGCTTCGCGCTGTGCTCGATGCGGTCGCACTGCATCGCCACGGAGAGGCCGCGGGCGGTGGCGTCCTTGAGCGCGAAAGGGATGTTCGCCGGGTCGTTGACCCAGACGAACTCGACGAACTCGCCGTAGCGCCGGCCGAGGTCGCGGGTGTCGCGCGAGTTGCCGACCTGCAGGCGGACGACGGCGACCTTCTTGCGGAAGTCGGCGAGCAGGAAGCCGAGCAGGTCGGAATTGCCGAGGTGGAGCGTGCCGAAGAGCGCGGGCTCGGGCTGGCGCGCGAGGGCGAAGAAGGCGTCCTGGTTTTCCGGTGCCAAAGTGCAGCGGTGGGCGGCGCCGTTGCCGGCGCGGAGCTTGGCGAGGAGCGCCTCCGTGAACGCGGCGAAATGCGCGGCGACATCGGCGAACCGTGCCCGCCGCCCGAGCGCGTGGCTGAGGTAGGCCGCCGAGTGTCGGCGCCGCGCGGGCATGCAGAGGACGGCGACGGCGCTGCCGAGGTGGAGCGCGCCGGCGAAAAGCCGGGCGGGCAGACGGCGGTCGCACCAGAGCAGGAACGCGAAGCCCCAGGAGGGGCCGGGGTTGCGGACCTCCGGGGCGGGTGCGGCGGTGGGCTGGGCCGCGGGCTGCATCAGGAGAACCACTCCAAAACGAGGCGCCGGTCGGGGCCGGCGGGGAATGCGAGCGGGCGGCGGTCGCGCAGGGCCGCGAGCAGCGTGGCGGTGTCGCC
>JAEXPQ010000349.1 GCA_023446735.1 Verrucomicrobiota bacterium | reverse complement strand
ACTCCGCGCTGCCCGCTTCGGCCCTCCGCCTCCTGCCATCCGTGAAAGCCCTGATCATCGACGACGAACCGCTCGCTCGCGCCGAGATGCGCCGCCTCCTGCGTGCCCACCCCGGAGTCGAGATCTTGGGCGAAGCCGAAGATGCCGACGCGGCCCGCGCCTTGATCGCCCGCGCCCAGCCCGACCTCCTCTTCCTCGATGTCCAGATGCCCGAGGAGACCGGTTTCGATCTCCTCGCCTCGCTGCGAGCCGGCGTGCCGGCCGTGATCTTCACGACCGCGTTCGACCAGCACGCCCTCCGGGCCTTCGAGTTCGGCGCCCTCGACTACCTCGTCAAACCGATCGAGCCCGAGCGCTTGGCCGTCGCCCTCGCCCGCCTGCGCAACCACCCCGCGGGCACGGCCGACGCCGACCCTCTTCCGGTCCTGCCGCCGCCCCGCCTCCGTCCCACGGAAAAGGTGTTCGTGCGCCACGAGGACCGTTGCTGGTTCGTCCCGCTGGAGTCGATCCGCGGCCTCGAGAGCGAAGGCGATTCGGTCCGCCTCTGGCTCGCCGACGGCACCCCGCTGCTGCACCGCTCGCTCGTCCAGCTCGAAGAACGTCTGCCCGAGGAGCTGTTCTTTCGCGCCAACCGCGCACAACTGATCAACCTGCGCAACGTGGAGCGGGTCGAGCCGTGGTTCAGCGGCTGCCTCAAGGCCACGCTCACCGGCGGCCGCACCGTCGAGCTCTCCCGTCGTCAGTCGCAGCTCTTTCGCGACAAATTGGGGCTGTGACCCGGGAGCTCGCCGCGCTGAGCATCCCAGAATCCGGGCGCTCCCCCGCGTTCCTCAGTCGAACACCACCGTCTTGCGCCCGTAGACGAGCACCCGGTGGTCGAGGTACCAGCGCACGGCCTGCGCGAGCACGAGGCGCTCGAGATCGCGGCCCTTGCGCACGAGATCCTCGACGCCGTGCCGGTGCGTCACGCGCGCGACGTCCTGGTGGATGATCGGGCCGTCGTCGAGCACCGCGGTCGCGAAGTGCGCCGTGGCGCCGATGAGCTTCACCCCCCGCTCGTGCGCCTGGTGGTAGGGCTTGCCGCCCGCGAACGCCGGCAGGAACGAGTGGTGGATGTTGATCACCGGGCAGCCCACGGTGGCGAGAAACTCCGGCGAAAGCACCTGCATGTAGCGCGCCATCACCACCAGCCCGGCCCCGTACTGTTTGCAGATTTCGATCTGCTTCGCCTCGGCGGCAGGCTTGGTCGCGGCCGCCACCGGCACATGGTGGAACGGCAGCCCGTAAACCTTCGTCGCGTTCTCCAGATCGGTGTGGTTGGAAATCACCGCCACAAAGTCGCCCGCGAAATCCCCCGCCTTCCAGCGCAACAGCAGATCGTGGAAGCAGTGGTCGAACTTCGACACGAACAGCACCATCTTCGTGCGCTCGGTCGAGACGCGCACATCGGTCTTCATGCCGAGACTGTCGCCGAACGCCGCAAACTCCCGCACATCCACCGCCGGGTCGCCCTCGGGCACCCATTCCATGCGCTGGAAAAACACGCCCGCCTCCTCGTCGCGATGCTGGTCGGCGTGGAGGATGTTGCCTCCGCGCAACGAGATCCAGCCGGCGACCTGCGCCACGAGCCCGCGGCGGTCCGGCCCGTGCAACAGGGCGGTGATGATGGGAGCGGAGGAGGAAGCGACGACAGAGGACACGATGGGCGAAGGGCTAGACACCCGTCCCGCGCACGGCAAACCACGTTTTCGCGCCGCCGCCCCACACCGCCGGTTTCCGCGGTAACGCCACTGCGCTCCGCCGCGTCTCCGCCCGCACCGACCGGCCCAAGCACCCGCGTCAGGCCCACCTCACCCACTTGTTTCCTTCCTTAATGCGCCGCTGCGCTTTCGCACGTCGCCCACCCGCCCTCGCCCGTTGCCATCGCCCAACGCACACACCAATCTTCGCCTCTTCGCCATGCCACGTCTCCTTCCCCTTACCGCCGCGCTCGGCCTCGCCCTCCTCGCCGGCTGCTCGCGCGACTCCGCCAAACCCGCCGCACCGGCCGCGACCGCGCCCGCCGCGGCCCTCCCGGCCGAGGGCCTGCGCGTCGCCGGCACGCAGATCGTCCAGCGCCTCAACTCCGTCGGCACCCTGCTCGCCCGCGAATCCGTCACCATCGTCAGCGAGAGCGACCGCCGCCTCGTGAAGGTCGCCTGCACCGAGGGCGCCACCGTCGCCCAGGGCGACCTGCTCTTCCAACTCGACGACGCCGAGCTCCAGGCCGAGCTCCACCGCCTCGAGATCCGCCGTCGCAACCTTTCCGACACCGCCCAACGCCAGCGCGAGCTCTTCAGCGCGAACACCACCAGCCGCCAGGAGCTCGACCGCGCCCAGGCCGACCTCGATGTGGTCGCCGCCGAGATCGCCCGCCTGCAGATCGACATCGCCAAGACCGCCATCCGCGCGCCCTTCGCCGGCGTCGTCGGCCTGCGCCGCGAGAGCGAGGGTGCCTTCGTCACGAAGAACACCGCGCTCACCACCCTCCAGGACCTCAGCGCCCTGCGCGTCGACTTCACCCTCCCCGAGCGCTACGCCGACGAGGTGAAGCCCGGCCTCCCGTTCACCTTCTCGGTGGCGAGCAGCGCGCAGCGCTTCGAGGGCCGCATCACCGCGATCGAGCCGCAGATCGACGCCACCACCCGCAGCCTCGTCGTGCGCGGCCTCGTGCCCAACCCCGAGCGCCGCCTCATCCCCGGCGCCTTCGCCAACATCGAGCTCTCCCTCGCCCCCACCGACGACGGTATCCTGATCCCGACTTCCGCCATCGTCGCCTCCATCAAGGGCCAGAGCGTCTGGCTCGCCGTCGACGGCAAGGCCGTCCTGCGCGAGGTGAAGACCGGCCTGCGCACCGAGGACGAGGTGCAGATCGTCAGCGGCCTCAAGCCGGGCGACACCGTCCTCGTCAGCAATCTCCTGCGGCTCCGCCCCGGCGCTGCCGTCCATGTCCTCGAGCCCCGTCCTTGATCCACCATGTCGCTCTCCGAGACCTGCATCCGCCGCCCCGTCCTCGCGATCGTCCTCTCCACGGTGCTGATCCTGCTCGGCGCCGTGAGCCTCACGATGCTGGGCGTGCGCGAGTACCCGGCCGTCGACGCCCCCGTCATCACCGTCTCCACCACCTACCCCGGCGCCTCCGCCGAGGTCGTCGACTCCCAGATCACCGAGACGCTCGAACAGGTCGTCAACGGCATCGACGGCATCCGCGTCATCTCCTCCAGCTCCGCCGAGGGCCGCAGCAACATCCGCGTCGAGTTCGACATCTCCGCCGACCTCGAGCGCGCCGCCAACGACGTGCGCGACAAGGTCAACCAGGCCGTGCGCCGCCTCCCCGTCGACGCCAACCCGCCCGTCGTCGAGAAGGCCGACGCCGATTCCGAGCCCATCCTCTTCCTCGCGCTCAACAGCGACCGCCACTCGATCCTCGAGCTCTCCCACTACGCCACCACCGTGGTGAAGGAGCGCATCCAGACCGTGCCGGGCGTAAGCACCGTGCGCATCTTCGGCGAGAAGCGCTACGCCATGCGCCTCTGGCTCGACCCCGTGCGCATGGCCGCCCACGGCGTCACCCCGCTGGATGTGCAGCAGGCGCTCAACGCCCAGAACGTCGACCTGCCCTCCGGCCGCATCGAGGGTTCCAGCACGGAGCTCACCATCCGCACCTTCGGCCGGCTCACCACGCCCGCGGAGTTCAACCGCATGATCATCCGCCAGCAGAAGGGCCGCATCCTCGAGCTGCGCGACATCGGCGAGGCCCGCCTCGAGGCCGAGAACATCCGCCACAGCGCCAAGATCCTCGGCCGCCCCAACATCGGCATCGCCGTCGTCCCCCAGCCCAACACCGACGCCATCGCCATCGCCAACGAGGTCCACCGCCGCCTCGACCGTATCCGCGCCGAGCTGCCCGAGGGCATCGTGCTCGACCTCGGCTACGACTTCACCACCTCCGTGCGCCGGGCGATCACCGAGGTGGGCGAGACGCTCCTCATCGCGTTCTCGCTGGTGGCGCTGATCATCTACGTGTTCCTGCGCGACTGGCGCGCGACCGCCATCCCCGTCCTCGCGATCCCCGTCTCCCTCGTCGCCGCGTTCTTCATCATGTACCTGGCGGGGTTCACGATCAACGTGCTCACCCTCGTCGCGCTCGTGCTCGCGATCGGCCTGGTGGTCGACGACGCCATCGTCGTGCTCGAGAACATCTACACCAAGGTCGAGGGCGGCGCCCGCCCCTACGCCGCCGCCGTGCACGGCACGCGCGAGATCTTCTTCGCGGTCATCTCCACCACCGTGACGCTCGCCACGGTCTTCGTTCCGATCCTCTTCATGTCCGGCCTCACCGGCCGGCTCTTCCGCGAGTTCGGCGTGGTCGTGGCCGGCGCGGTCCTCGTCTCCGCCTTCGTGGCGCTCACGCTCTCGCCGATGCTGTGCCGTTTCATCCTGAAACCACAGCACAAGCACAGCCGTTTCCACCGCTGGACCGAGCCGTTTTTCCGCCGCCTCACCGAAGGCTACCGCCGCTCCCTCGGCGCGTTCCTGCGCCACCGCTGGCTCTCCTGGCCGCTCTTCGCCGCCTGCATCGCCGCCATCGTGCTCGTGGGCCTGCGCCTGCCCTCCGAGCTCGCACCGCTCGAGGACCGCTCCAACCTCCGCGTCCAGTTCAGCGCCCCCGAGGGCGCCACCTACGAATACACCGCCGAGCGCCTCGATGCCTACGCGCTCCAACTGGCCGACGCGGTCCCCGAGATCCATCGCACGTTCTCCGTCGCCGGCTGGGGTGGCGGCTCCAATACCGGCATGCAGAACGTCTACCTGGTCGAGCCCGACCAACGCACCCGTTCACAGCAGGAGATCTTCGACCAGGTCTCCGCCGACCTGCTCAAGTTCGACGCCCTCTTCGGCCGCCCCACGCAGCCGCCCACCATCGGCAGCCGCTTTGGCGGCCAACCCGTTCAGTACGTGCTCAAGGCCCCCGACCTCGCCGCCCTGCGCGACATCCTGCCCAAGTTCCTCGACGCCGCCCGCCAACGCCCGGAGCTGCGCTTCGTCGACTTCGACCTCAAGATCACCCGCCCCGAGCTCAGCGTGCGCATCGACCGCGCCAAGGCCGCCGAGCTCGACATCAGCATCGCCGACATCGGCCGCACCCTCCAGCTCGCCTTCGGCGAAACACGCTTCGGCTACTTCGTCATGGAGGGCCGCCAGTACCAGGTGATCGGCCAGGTCGCGCGCGCCGACCGCAACGAGCCCAACGACCTGCGCCGCCTCCACGTGCGCAGCCGCTCCGGCCGCCTCGTGCCGCTCGACAACCTCGTGACCCTCGAGGAGACCGTCGGCCCGCCCGCGATCTACCGCTACAACCGCTTCGTCGCCGCCACGCTTTCCGGCACCCCGGCGCCCGGATACACGCTCGGCCAGGCGCTCGCCGCGCTCGACGAGGTCGCCGCCGCCCAGCTGCCCGAGAGCATCACCACCGACCTCGCCGGCCAGTCGCGCGACTTCCTCGACAGCTCGAGCAGCCTGCTCTTCGCGTTCGTCTTCGCCCTGGTGCTGATCTACCTCGTGCTTGCCGCGCAGTTCGAGAGCTTCCGCGATCCGTTGATCATCCTGCTCACCGTGCCGCTTTCGATCGCCGGCGCCGTGCTCTCGCTCTGGTTTACCGGGCTCACGCTCAACGTCTTCAGCCAGATCGGCATCATCATGCTCATCGGGTTGGTGACCAAGAACGGCATCCTCATCGTCGAGTTCGCCAACCAGCGCCGCCACGCCGGTCTGGACCGCGTCGGCGCCGTACACGATGCCGCCGTGCAGCGTTTCCGCCCGATCCTGATGACGAGCCTTTCGACCATCCTCGGCATCCTGCCCATCGCGCTCAACCTCGGCACCGCCGGCGGCAGCCGCACCTCGCTCGGCGTGGCCGTCGTGGGCGGCCTGCTCTTCTCGGGCTTCCTCACGCTCTACGTGATCCCCGCGATGTACGCCTACCTCGCCGCCAAGAAGCTCCGCCACGACGACGAGCACGACCTGAAGCCCGCCTGAGTCGGAGCGGTCCGGCGACAAGCGCCGACCCTACCGCAAGCGTGAACGCCGCCCCCGATTGTGTCCCCACGCCTGCGGTAGGGTCGGACCTCGTGTCCGGGCCGCTCCGCTCTCACTGCGCCGGCTGTGGCCAGCACCAGTCACCATGCCGCGGGCCCTCGCCGGTCTTCCAGTCGGAGGGCGCACCATCGTCGTCCGTCCCATTCAATCCGATCGAGTAGAGTTTGAACGAGCCGTCCGCCAAGCGCCGGTAGCGCAACGGCTGACCGTCGATCACGTCGATCGGCCCCGCGGCGAGAAACGCCGGCACCAGGTCTGCCAAAGTCTCCGGATACTGATCACGCGCAAGCCGGTGGCGTTCCAAAGCACAAACCGTGAGGGTGAGTGCAACGCTGCTCTCTGCTCTCAGCGCGCTGGCGGTGACGTTCGTGTAGGCCGGCGTGGCAACCTGCATGAGAACGTTGGCCGGGGTGGTCAGGCCCCGAAGCCGCTCACGCTGTGCGTCATCCTCCCGTAGGCGGGCCAGAAACCCCGGGGTAGCGCGTTGCCCCAACAACGAGATACGTTGGTTCAGGTCCTCGGCGCTCGCGATCTTGTTACGCTCGATCCAGCCGGGGACAAACTGCAGAGATCCGGCCCACCACGGATAGGTCTCCCCCGAAGCCGTCTCGGGAGGAAGGATCTTGCTCACCGGAACATTCGCGAGCGAGTTGACCACGAACGCGCGTTCGACCCGCAGGCTACGCTCCAGCGAACGCAAGGGCGCAACCTTGGCCAGCTCCTCCTGCATCCGCGCCCATTGAACCTCCGTCCACGAGCGCCGAATCCACGCCTCGTAGACGGGCTGCGCAACGTGGCTGGCCAGTACCACACCGATCATCGACTCGATCAGGCACCCATCCGGAAGATCGGTGAAGCCGCGAGTCAGCCGCACCAACGCCATGGTATCGAGCCACCCTTGCTCGTGACGGCCGTTCGCCAGCGCTGCGCAGGCATCCACGGCCAGTCGACTCGACAAGGTTCGCACCACCAGCAACCGCGGAACCGGAACATCGGGAGGCAGCGCCCGGGTGATCGCTACTGGCCGCACGACTTGGGACTCCGTCCGGGCCGGCACTGCCTGCCGCAGCTCCTCCAGGACGGCCAACACCTCCGCCTGGGCGTTCGCCGCCAGGACCGCATCCGCACCCGCAAGATACGCCGCTCGCGTCGCGGCGGCATCCGCACCTTCCGGAGCCTTGATGCCGGCAACGGCAGCGAGATCGCACATTCTTCCCTCCCGCCACGCCTGAAAAGCCCCGCCAGGGACCTTCGGGCTACTCATCTTCTCGAACACCTCCAACTCCGCGCCCCCCTCCATCATGAACAGCACCCGGTCCAGCACCGGTGTCTTCATGAAGTTGCGCTCCGGCGGCAGCGACGACGGCGCAGGGAACACATCCACGGGGTCGCCGAGCGCCGCCTGCTGCGCGGCGTACTCGCGCCAGGCGCGCGCACCGCGCCAGTTTTCCACGAGCACGAAACCGACCAGAAGCGTCGCCACGACAGCGACCGTCAGCAGGCCGCGCCTAACGCAGCGCGCGAGTTTCTTCGAGAAAGGCATGGAGTTGGGAGTTTGAGGTTGCCCACGCCGCCGCGTACTGCGGCACGCGGTGCTTGGGTTGAGGTCCGGTGGGCTGCGTCGCACCGAGCGCCGCCAGCGCCACCCACACCGCCGCCAGCGTCGCCCACGTGGGCAGCGCCGGCCGGAAGAGTTCGCGGAGAAACTCGCGGCCGCTTAGGCGCGCCTCGGGCAGCGCGACCCGGCGCAGTTCATCGAGCAGCGGCCCGGCGTCGGCATGGCGCGCGAGCAGCCAGTCTCGGGGCGTTTGGTTCTTCATGACGTTTCCTCCACGAGTTGCCGCAGCGCGCGGCGGGCGTGGAACAGCCGCGACTTCACCGTGCCCACCGGCACCGCCGTGATCGTCGCGATCTCCTCCAAAGAAAATTCTTCCAACACGTGCAGCAGCAGCGCCGAGCGCTGCTCGGTCGGAAGTTGCTCGACGAGGCCGAAAAACTCCGCCGCCTGCTCCGCGCGCAGCACTCTCTCCCGCGGATCCTCAGCCGCTTCGTCGCACCGTTCCTCCGGCACTGTTTCACTCTCCGCAAACCGTGCGTCATAACGCCGCGTCCTGCGGAAGTGCGCCACGCACTTCTGGTGCGCGATGCCGAAAAGCCACGACGCAAACCGCGCCTCGTCCCTCAACGTGGCGATATGCCGCACCGCACCCGCGAACGTCTCCTGCACGATGTCCCGCGCCGCCTCGCGGTCCCGCGTGAGTTCCGCCACGTAGGCGAAGAGGGGCAACTGCCGCTCCCGCAGCAACGCGTCCCACGCCCGCGGCTCGCCCGCGCGGGCGGCCCGGACCAAGCGGAGGTTGTCGTCGTCGGAAAGCGGCATCCGCCCCAGTGGAATGCCCGAACCCCGAAAAGGTTCAATCCACCGCCCTCTGTCATCTGTCGTCTGTCATCCGTCCTCCGTCCTCTGTCCTCCGTCCTCCGTCTTTCCTCTTCCCCCGGCACGCCCCACCGCTCACGCTTCCCACCCCAGTCGCATGCACGCCCGCCTTTCCGAACTGTTCGCCACGCGCTTCGGCCACCCGCCCGCCTCCGTCGAGGAGCTCCGCGCCCACGGCTCCGACCGCAAGCTCTACCGCCTGCGCGACGGCGCCGGGCACAGCGCCATCGGCGTCGAGAATCCCGACCTCGGCGAAAACGCCGCCTTCATCAGCTTCTCCCGCCATTTCCGTTCCCTGCGACTCCCCGTGCCCGAGATCTACGCCGACGACCGCGGCGCCGGCGTCTATCTCGAGGAGGATCTCGGCGACACCACCCTCTTCGAGTTCCTCCAACGCGAGCGCGGCTCGTCCGCCGAGGTGCCGACCTCCGTGGCGACCGTCTACGAGGAGGCCGTGCGCCTGCTCCCGGCCTTCCAGATCAAGGGCGCGCGCGGCCTCGACTACAGCCTCTGCTACCCGCGCGGCGCCTTCGACCGTCGCTCGATGATGTGGGATCTCAACTACTTCAAGTACTACTTCCTCAAGCTCGCCCAGGTTCCCTTCCACGAGCAGCAGCTCGAAAACGACTTCGATACCCTCTGCACCTTCCTGCTCGAGGCCGGCCAGGCGCACTTCCTCTACCGCGATTTCCAGTCCCGCAACATCATGGTGCGCGACGGCAAACCGTGGTTCATCGACTACCAGGGTGGCCGCCGCGGCGCGCTCCACTACGACCTCGCCTCGCTCCTGCTCGACGCCAAGGCCAACCTCCCCTTCGCCTTCCGCGACCACCTCAGGAAAGTCTACCTCGCCGCCGCCGCCCCGCTGGCCGACCTCGACCCCGCGCACTTCGAGGCCTTCTTCCGCGGCTTCTCGCTGATCCGCCTGATGCAGGCCATGGGCGCGTACGGCTTCCGCGGCTTCTACGAGCGCAAAACCCACTTCCTCCAGAGCGTGCCCTACGCGATCCGCAACCTCGAGCACCTGCTCCAGCAGGGAGAGTTGCCCGTGCCGTTGCCCGCGCTCTCCGCGGCGTTGCAACAGATCGTCCGCTCAACCCGCCTACGCGAGATCGCCCAGGTCCCGCTCACCCTCACCCTCGCCATCGAGAGCTTCTCCTACAAGGGCGGCTACCCGCACGACGAGTCCGGCCACGGCGGCGGCTTCGTCTTCGACTGCCGCTCGCTGCCCAATCCCGGGCGCGAGGCGCAGTTCGCCCCCCTCACCGGGCTCGATGCCCCCGTCGCCGACTGGCTGCGCGGACACGACGAGGTCGGCCGCTTCGTCACCCAGGTGCTGCTGCTCCTCGAGCCCGTGCTCGCCGCGTACCAGAAACGCAACTTCACGCGCCTCTCCGTCGCATTCGGTTGCACCGGCGGGCGCCACCGCAGCGTCTATTGCGCCGAGGAGCTCGCCCGGCAGTTGCGCGCCCGCGGCGGCGTGGCCCTCGAACTGCACCACCGCGAGCAGCCCGGTTGGGCGACAAAATCGTGAAAACGAACCGGGGACGCGCCGCCGCGTGACTTTGCCCTAGTCTTCCCCGCGCCCGGCGCATCCCCTGCGTCCGGTTTCCCGATGAAAGCGATGATCTTCGCCGCCGGCCGCGGCACCCGGCTCAAGCCCCTCACCGATTCGCGCCCGAAAGCCCTGGTCGAAGTCGGTGGCGTGGCGCTGCTCGAACTCGCCGTGCGCCGTTTGATCGCCGCCGGCGTCAACGAGGTCGTCATCAACCTCCACCACCACGGCGAACAGATCCCCGCGTTCATGGAGAAACACGGGCGTTTTGGTCTACGCCGCGTCGAGTACTCCGCCGAACCCGAACTGCTCGACACCGGCGGCGGCCTCAAGGAAGCCGCCTGGTTCTTCGACGACGGCCGCCCCTTCCTCGTCCACAACGTCGATGTCCTCAGCGACATCGACCTGCGCGCGCTCCTCGCCGAACACCAGCAGACCGGCGCCCTCGCGACCCTCGCCGCGCTCCCGCGCCCAACCGCGCGCCCCCTGTTCTTCGATTCCGCCAACCGCCTCATCGGCCGCCGGTCCCCCACCACCGGCGACACCTTCGTACGCGCTCCCCGCGGCGAGGCCGTCGCGCTCGGGTTCTGCGGCATCCAGGTCGTTTCGCCCGCCCTATTCCCGAAGATGACCGAGTCCGGCATCTTCCCCATCGTCACCTGCTATCTGCGGCTCGCTGGCGAGAACGAACCCGTCAACGCCTTCCGGGCCGATGGCGCCCGCTGGCGCGACTGCGGCCGCCCCGAAGACCTCCGCCCGCTCTGAGCCGCAAAACCGTAGGAGCGTAGCTCATTAGCCAAGCGTCGCCCCTCCGATGGTGGGGCAGGCGTTACGCCCGCCATTCCGGCGTCGCGGGATCGCACCGCGTTTCGCCCTCGCCGCGGAGGAGCCTGCTTGCAGGCGATCCCATCCCGGGAACGCCGACGGAACCCGCGGCCGTTCCGTGTAGCGAAGGCCGCCAAGGCCTTCGATCCCGTAGCTGGATGACGAAGTCATTCAGCCCCTCCGCCCAAACGCCCGGAGACCATTCAAACACCTCATGCCTTGACTCTTGACAGGAGTCGATCGATCTCGCGGCGCCGGGCCGGATCGAGTTCCCACCGACGGACGAACTGGCTCACGCTGGCCGGCTGCCCCATCGACAAGCGCTGGGCGAGCCAGCCGTTGCTTACCGCGGTCGAACGTTTCATCGCCGCCGCCAGCCGTACCTTCTCCGCCGCCGACTTGCGCGCCGGCAAATCGAGCAGATCGACGCCTTCGGCCTGCGCGAGACGCTCGAGCCGTTCCGTCCAAAGCTGTTCGCGTTCGACCGCCAATTGTTCGGGCTCGAGTCCCGAAAAGCGTTCGAGCTCGAGCTGCATCCCGCGCGCCAACGCCTCCTTGCGCATCTCCTGACGGAACTGCGGCGAACCCACGCACCACCCGCGGCTGAGTTTCTCGGCCGCCAATTCCTCGGCCCCGGCCCGGTCTCCCGCCAACCCGGTCAGGAACGCCCGGTAGCGTTTCCAGCCCGCGGCCGTATCGGGCAAACGTCCCGCCTGTTCCAGCGCGGTGGTCGGCTCCAACCAGGCCGGACGCTCACGCTGCCCGAACTTCGGCAGGCTCCCCCACGGGTAGTCGTCGAGCCGATCGACCGGGACCAGCTCGGCCCGCGCCGGATTGAGGTGGATGTAGTGACAAACCCGGCCGAACGCCTCGCCCGGTTCGACCAGCAGCGCCTTGTAGCGCCCTTGGAACGGCCGCCCGATGATCTTGCGGAGCCCGTTGTAACGCCGCACCCACGTGCTTTGCAGCCACTGCATGCCCACCGACAGGTTCGGCTCCCCGATCTCGACGGCCAAGTGGTAGTGGTTGCTCATCACCACATAGGCATGCACCGCCCAGCCGAACCGTTGCGCGGCCTCGCCTAGCGTGCGCTCGAACGCCGCCGCCGCTCCCTTCCCGTTGAACAGGTCCCGCCGGTAGTTCCCCCGGTTGATCACGTGGTAACACGCTCCGGCAAACTCGATCCGCCATGGTCGCGCCATGCCCC
>JAEXPQ010000343.1 GCA_023446735.1 Verrucomicrobiota bacterium | reverse complement strand
CTTCGGCCGCGCCGGCCACGCGATGATGTCCCGCTCCGCGACGCACGCGACCGCCCGCCGCCTCCCGTGGTGGCGCGCGTGGCCGGTGACCCTGCTCTTCGTCGGCGTGCTGTGCTGCGCGATCGTGCCCCACCTCGGCGTCGTGCTCGTGGCGTGCTCGCGCGACTGGTACGCCACGGTCATCCCGACGCAGTTCACCCTCGAGAACTTCCGCCTCGCGCTCGGCCACGACCTCACCGTCTCCGCGATCGGCAACAGCCTGCGCTACGCCGGCCTCGCCGCCCTGATCGACCTCGTGCTCGGCGTCGCCATCGCCTGGGTGCTCGTGCGCAGCCGCCTCCCGGGCCGCCGGCTCCTCGATGCGCTGGTGATGCTGCCGCTGGCCGTGCCGGGCCTCGTGCTGGCGTTCGGCTACCTTGCGATGACGCGCGAGGGACGGTTCTTCGCCGCCCTCGATCCGGTCGAGAACCCCACGATCCTGCTCGTGGTCGCCTACGCGGTGCGCCGCCTGCCCTATGTCGTGCGGGCCGCCGCCGCCGGCTTCCAGCAGACGAGCGTCACCCTCGAGGAGGCGGCGCAGAACCTCGGCGCCACCGGTCTGCGCACGCTGCGGCGGGTCACGCTGCCGCTGATCTCCGCCAACCTCATCGCCGGCGGCCTGCTCGCGTTCGCGTTCGCGATGCTCGAGGTCTCCGACTCGATCCTGCTCGCGCAGAAGTCCGCCTATTTCCCGATCACCAAGGCGATCTACGAGCTGCTCCAGCTGCTCGGCGACGGCCGCTACGTGGCCTCCGCGCTTGGCACCTGGGCCATGGCCTTCCTCGGCCTGACGATCATCACGCTCGGCCTGCTCCTCGGCAAGAAGGCCGGGGCGCTCTTCCGCGGCTGACGGCGTCCCGTCGCCGGCCGGTCGCCCTCACCCCGCCAGCGACCGCCACAGCAGTCGGGCGATCGTCGCCGCGACCACGACCAGGAACGCCGCCCGGATGAACCCCGTGCCCTTGCGGATCGCCAGATGCGAGCCGAGCAGCGCGCCCGCGATGTTGGCCGCGCCCATCGCCGCGCCGAGCAGCCACAGCACGTCGCCATGCCAGCCGAACCACGCCAACGACGCCACGTTGCTCGCCAGATTCATCACCTTGGTGTGCCCGGTCGCCTGCGGCAGCGCGTATCCTGAAAGCAGGACGAAGCCCATCGTCCAGAACGAGCCGGTGCCCGGCCCGAAGAAGCCGTCGTAGAACCCAAGGACAACGCCGCCCAGCAGCCCGAAGGCTGTCGCCGACAGCCGCTCCCGGGTCCGCGCTTCGCCCACCTTGGGCGCCACCAGCACATAGACGAAGATCGCCGCCAGCAGCCACGGGATGCCTTTCACGAGCAACTCGGCCGAAAGCCGGGAGACACACCATGCACCCGCGAACGCGGCGCCCGCGGTCGCGGCCACGCCCGCGGCCAGCCCGTCCCGCGCCACCCAGCCGCGCCGCGCGTA
Organism: Verrucomicrobiota bacterium; assembly: GCA_023446735.1. GTDB lineage: Bacteria > Verrucomicrobiota > Verrucomicrobiia > Opitutales > Opitutaceae > CAJCBL01. The sequence continues at coordinate 4,502 of JAEXPQ010000343.1, read as the reverse complement.
GTTGGCCGCCGAGAACGTCGTGCCGAGGGCCGACTGGAGCTTGTTCGTCCCCAGGGCCAGGTGCGGCGGCAACCCGGCGGCCAGCAGCGCCGGCAGGCTGATCATGCCGCCGCCGCCGGCGATCGAGTCGATGAAACCCGCCGCGAAGCCCGCGGCGGGCAGGAGCCAGAGGACGTTGGTGGCGGGCGTGAAGTCGATCCACCGAGCGAAGCCCAGAGCGGCCGGCCGCGGCAAGACCGATCAACGCGGCTGCGCCGGCGCAGCGCGCTCCGGCAACGCGATCTCGCCCGCGGCAACCTTCGCCAGGAACAACGCCGCCAACCGCGCCCGTTCGGCCAGGCTCGGGAGGTTGATCCACTCGCGTTCGCTGTGCAGCGCGCCGCCGACCGGACCGAGCCCGTCGAGCACCGGCAGCCCGGTCTCCGCGAAGAGGTTGCCGTCGGACCCGCCGCCCACGCTCTGCCCCCCGAACGCGAGACCGAGCTCGCGTCCGCATTCCTGGTACGCGGCGAGCAGCGCCCGGTTCGCGGACGTCGCCTCCAGCGGCGGCCGGTGGAAGCCGCCGGCCAGTTCGAAGCGGAAGCCCTCGCGCAGGTTCATCTCACCGGCCAACTCCCGCAGCCGCGCCAGCGCGCCTTCGCCCTCGGTGCGACGGGAGCAGCGCACATCGAGCTCCGCCACCGCGAGATCCGGCACGATGTTCGTCGCTGTGCCGCCGCGGATCCGGCCGATGTTCAAGCTCACCTCGGGAAATTCGCCGGGAACCCGTGCCGCGCGCACGAGGAACTCCGCCAGTGCCAGGATCGCGTTGCGCCCCTCCTCGGCACCCTTCGCCGCATGGGCCGCGCGCCCGTGGCAGGTCGCAACCAGCGTCCCGGTCCCCTTGCGCGCGAGCACCAGGTCGCCGTTCTCCCGCGCTGGCTCGAAGACCATCGCGAGCCGGTGGCGCGCCGCCGCGGCGCGAAGGAGCGCCTCGCTGCCCGGCGAGCCGATCTCCTCGTCGGGCCCGAGCAGCACCTCCCAGCCGAGCCGGGCCGCAACCGGCAGCCGTTCGAAGGCCTGCAACGCCGTCAGCAACACCAGGATACCGCCCTTGGCGTCGGCCACGCCCGGGCCGCGCAGCAGATCCGCACCGGCGCGCTCGCAAGCTTGGAACGCATGGTCCGCGCCATACACCGTGTCGAAGTGGATGTTCAGGAGCACCTGCACCGGCGCTTCCGGCCGGCACCGCACCCGCAGGGCGCGGGGACGTCCCGCGCCGAGCTCGGGCTCGTCGACCTCGCCCGGCAGGACAGCAAACGCTTCCCGCAGGACGCCGCGCATCCGGTCGAGTCCGGCCGCGTGGCCGCTGCCGGAATTGACCGCGCACCATTCGGTCAGACGGTCGCACAAAACGGAGTCGGACGGAACCGAAAGGCAGGTGGGATCGAGCGGCATGATGGCGCCCCCACGATCCGCGAGCGCCCGACCTGCCGCAAGGCGCGATCACCCGCGCTCCGGCGCAGCGACTGCCTGCGGCGGATTCAGGTTTCGCGTTAAGTGCGGCTCCGCCCGCCTCGGCGAGACACACCGCGGATGGTGACAAATCCGTCACCGCACCGCTTCCGAATCGACAACGTCCCCGGGGGCCTCCGTTATCGCCGCGTTGAATCGACGAATCCTACTCCTGTCGTCCGAGCACACCGGTCACGGCCACAAGAGCATCGCCCAGTCGCTGACCTCCTACCTCAACGAGCTCGACCCGTCGGTCGATGTGCGGACCGCGAACGCCTTCGATTTCTTCCCGGTCGTCGGGACGTTCGTCGAAAAGTCCTACATTCCGATGATCACGCACACGCCGGCGGTGTGGGCCGTGTTCTTCGCGTGGAGCCACCGTTTTCCCCGGGTGCTCAACTGGTTCTCGAAAGGCAGCATGGAGACGCGCTTCATCAAGCTGGTGCGCGACTACCAGCCCGACCTGATCGTGAGCGTGCACCCCGGCTTCGTCGGCTGCGCCCTCGACTTGCTCGAGAAACACGGGCTGAAGATCCCGTTCGTCTCGCTCATCGCCGACCTTGTCACGTTCTCCTCGCTGTGGGTCGACAAGCGCAGCACCTGCACCGTCAGCCCGACCAACGAGGCCACCGCGAAGCTGGCCGAGATGGGGATCCCCGCCGCCGCCGTGGCCGAGCTCGGGTTCCCGATCCGGCGCCGTTTCGAGACCCCGCCCGAGGTGTTCGACCGCCGCCTCGCGCGCCGCAAGGCCGGTGAACCGCTCGGAATCCTCGTCTTCGCCAACGCCTTCCCGAAAACCCGCACACGCCGCCTCGTCGCCACCCTGCTCGGGATCGAAGGAGCGCGCGTGACGGTCATCACCGGCCGCGACGACAAGTTGAAGGCCTCGCTCGCGAGCGCGTTCGCCGACCAGGTGGGAACCCGCGTCATGCTGCCCGGCTACGTGACCGACATGGAGCGGCACATGGGCGAGAACGACCTTCTCATCACGCGCGCCGGCCCGAACACACTGCTGGAATCGGTCAGCTGCGGCCTGCCGTTGATCATCACCGGGCATGTGCCCGGACAAGAGGAGGGCAACCCCGGCTGGATCGAACGCCGCGGGCTTGGGATCATCTGCCGGCAGATCCCCGCGCTGCCGGCGGCCATCTCCGGCCTGCTCGCCGACGACTCCCGCGCCTGGTTCGACATCGCCGCGCGCCAACGGCAGTACGCTCAGCGGGTCGCCGGGCGCGAGACGGCCGCGCATCTGCTCAAGATGCTCGGCGAAACCGGCAGTGCCGCTGTGGGCGCGTCACGGTAACTGGATCGCAGGGGCGGCGCTCGCGACGCCCGCTGGAGGTCGCAAACGTTTCCGGTCGGCCACGCGCCGCGGGCGCCTGCAAGCAGCACCCCCCGACGTGCCCCGACGGGGCAAAAACCGAACGGACAGGCCTGCCCGATTCCTATTTCTTCTCCTCGACCGCAATCTCGGCAAGAGCGACTTCGGAGTCGGGCTCCGCTTCGGCAGGACGCTGCTCCCGGAAGTAGACGAGCGCGCGACCGAGCAGATCGTGGCGCATGATCGCCAGATAGAGCACCCACGCGAAGGCAAGACCGCAGAGCACATCGATGATCGAGTGCTGTTTCACCAGCACCGTGGAGGCGATGATCACCACGTTCAGCAGGAGGTTCACCAACTGGAACCCACGCCGACCGGACAACCACTTGTCGCGCTTCAACGCGAGGTACACCGCCATCGAATCGATGACGTGCATGCTCGGGTTGGAGTTGGTCGGAGTATCCACGCGGTAGAGCCAGCGGATCAGGTCGAAGTCCCAGCCCTCGCCCAAGCTAGCGAGCGCCGGCCGAAGGTTCTGGCCGTTGGGCCACACCAGATAGATCCCGTAGCTCACGCCCATGCCGATGTAGAGGAAGAGCATGAGCTGGATGAAGCCCTTCGGGTTGGTGAAACCGAGGTAGACAATCGCCCCGGCGATCTGGAGATACCAGAACAGGTAGGGATAGATCGCGGCCGACACGAACGGGATGTAGTCGTCGACCGACGTGTACATGATGTACTTCGCGACCGGCACGGCATGCTCCACATACTGAAACCCCCAGAAATACAGCGGGTAGATCAGCAGGATCAGCAGGTGCCGATAGCGGCGGAAGAAACTTGGGGTTGGTTCAGCCATCGGGGACGTAACAGATCCGTAACAGAGGCGGTTCGTTCCCGACAATCCCAGTTTAGGGGAATCTCGCGGGGGAAACGCGCCCGCCCCCGTCCCTGAAGGGACGACCCAAGAAAACGTGGGTCCCGTGGCTGGGCGGCGAAGCCGCTGAGCCACGGATGAAGGCGCGTCCCCGGCTGCTGAACGACTGCGTCGTCCAGCTACAGCGGAGCGGCTTTAGCCTTCCGCGCGCTGGGCGGCATCGGCCTCGACCTGCTGGCGGAGCTCCTCGAGGGCGGCCTTGGTGGCGGCCTTCACGTCGGCGAGGACCTTGGCGTTCTTCACCTTCGCCTGGCCGAAGAGGTAGAACTTGATCTTCGGCTCGGTGCCGGAGCCGCGCACGGCGTAGTTGAAGCCGTTGGCGAGCGTCACGATGTAGAGGTCCTGCGCGGGGATCAGCTCGCCGTCGGCGTCCTTGATCTTCTCGCGGCCGAAGTCGCGGAACTTCGTGACCTTGAGCTTGCCGAAGGCCTTCGGCGGCGACTTGCGGTACGAGGCGAGGATCCGGGCGATCTTCGCGGCGCCGGCGGCGCCCTCGTAGTAGATGTTGCCGACCGTCTCGGTGTAGAAACCGAACTTCAGGTAGATGCCGTCGAGGTACTGCGTGATGCTCTTGCCGGCCTTCTTGGCCGCGGCGGCAAGCACGCAGAAGACGAGGCACGCGGCGTTGCCGTCCTTGTCGCGCACGGTGTCGGTCGCGAGGTAGCCGTAGCTCTCCTCGCCGCCGAAGACGTAGAACGTGCTGTATTCGAGGAGCAGCTCCGCCCGGATCTCCGGCGAGGTGGCATCGTAGTG
>JAEXPQ010000331.1 GCA_023446735.1 Verrucomicrobiota bacterium | reverse complement strand
GGATTGCTGGCGAGGGCCGGCGACTTGGATTTCGCACGGACCTTCCGGCGACCTTTTCTCACGAGTTGGTTGATCGTAGGCATGGACGAAGAAGGAGGAAAATAAGGGAAAAGAGGCGGACGCTGGGCAATGCCCCCACACCGTGCAAGAAGTTTTTTCGCTTCCTGCGGCGAATGTCGTTTTCAGGGGCCCGGAACGGCGTTTCGCAGCAGGGGCTGGAAGCGCGGCGCCGAGACTGAAGGGGCGTTCTGATCGGAAAAATGGAAGCGGTCAGGAAGACAGGCCGGCCCGGGCGGTGTCAACACCGCTGTGGCTCGGAAACGGAGATTTCCGCCCGGCCGCCGGGCGCTCCGGTCCGTTGATACCCGGCGCATCCATCGGTTCATGACTTCGCTTGCCCCAGCAGGGTGAGCGCGATCCCGGCCAGTACCCCGAGCACGGCGGGCAGCTTGCGCAGGCCGTGCCGCTCGCCGAAGAGCCACAGGCCGCCGGCGAACGCCACCAGCGTGCTTCCCCGGCGCAGGCTCGACACGACCGAGACCAGCGCCTCCGGATTCCGCAGGGCCCCGAAATAGATGTAGTCGGAAGCCAACAACATGGCGGAGATGCCCGGGATGCTCCATCGCCAACGGAACTCGTTGCGCGGCCACCAGCGGCGTTTCCAGCCGATCGCAAGCGGCAGGAAGAGGACCGCGAGGTAGACCGAGAACCAGGCCTGCACCGTCGGCACGTCGAAACCGGCGCGCCCGAGCAGATGCTTGTCGTAGAGGGCGCTCCCCGCGCCGATCAGCGTGCCCATCACCATGAAGCCGATGCGCCGGTCGCGGTGGAACGCGATCCCCTCCCCTCGCCCCGCGAACGACAGCCCCACGAACGAGGCCAGCGTCGTCGCGATCCCGGCCCACTCCAAGGCCGACGGCCGCTCGCCCAGCACCAGCAGGGCCCCGGCGATGGTCCAGATCGGGCCGGTGGCCCGGATCGGCGAGGTGATCGAGACCGGCAGGCTCTTCATCGCGAAGTAGGTAAAGATCCAAGACGAGGCGACGATGGCCGATTTCGCCGCCAGCTGGAGGTGGCCCCAGGGACCGAGCGGGACTGTGGTCAGGGAGGCCGGCAGCACCCCCGGGACCGCCGCCCCGAAGAACATCAGTCCGCCCCACACCGTCGCCGAGCACACGCAGCTCAGGAACAGCACGGGCAGCACGGCGTTGTCCCGCACCGCGTGTTTGGTGCAGAGCTCGTAGACGCCCAGGAAGAGTGCCGCGACGAGGCTGGCGATGATCCAGTTCATGTGGAAAACCGGCCGTTGTGCCTATCCCCTCTCCGGCGGGCAAGGCCGCAACCGCCCCGAGCTCAAAACCGGCGCGGTCCGCAAAAAACCCGTTTGCTTGCCGCGGCCCTCGCTGCGGGTTTGCCGCCGGCCGCCGCCTCCCCGACCCTCGCCGGCTTTCAATCTAGGCAATCGGAGGATCGGATGAACACTGCTTTGCTCTCGGGCATTCTCGGTTACGGCGTGCTGCTCTCCACGGCGAGCGCGGCCCTTTTCCAATGGAGACTGCGCTCTCGCCACCGCCGGCCCCCAGTCGAGTTCAAGCTGCTCCGCGGGCCGGGCGAGCTGTCGCTGCGGGCGCTGCGTCAGATCGAGGCGCGACTGCCAATCACGCTGCTCGCCGCGGTGCTGCTGCCCCTGTTCGTAGGTTTGGCACTACTGCTCGGCCTTCCGTTGCTGGAGGGGATGGTGCGTTTCGCCACCGCCATCCTGGGCACCTTGGCGCTCCTCGGGATCGTCTACGTGGCCGGCCGCCACGTAACCCGCGAGCTGACGCTGCGCCGCGAACTCGAGGTACGCTACCTCGGGGAGCGTGCGGTGGCCGAGGAACTCAGCCCCCTGCTCGGGCAGGGTTTCCGGATCTTCCACGACGTCGCCATCCACGGCGCCGATTCCCGGATCGATCTCGACCACGTCCTCGTCGGACCCAACGGCGTGACGATCATCGAGTGCGAGACGCGCCAGCGCCCGACCGGCAAGAATCCCCAGCGCGACCACGAAGTCACCTTCGATGGCAAGAACCTCATGTGGCCCTGGGGGCCCGACCGCGACACGGTCGCGAGCATCGAGGGCGAGGCGGCCAGCTTTACCCGCTGGCTGATGCAGACCACCGGCTACCGCATCCAAGCCCTGCCCTTGCTCACCGTGCCCGGTTGGTGGGTCGAGATCACCGGCCGCGGGCTGGTCAATGTCGTGAACCACAAGCAGGTCCTCCACGCCGTGAACGAACGTCCCGAGCACCCGCTCGAACCCGCGCAGGTCGAGAAGATCTGCCGCGAGCTCGACCTGCACTGCCGGGACGTGGAGTGTTGACCCCTCGGCGCGGTCCGTTCGCGTAGCGGCACCATGGCGGTGCAGACACGGTGCAGGGCAGGGACCGTGCCGCTACGAGGTCGAGCCGCCGTTCAACGCGACGCGATCCACTGCCCGAGCGGTCCCTGGTAAAGGCCGAGCAACACGGCCGCCAAGGCCAGCGCCGCCAGGGTCAGGCCCGCGGCAACGCCAAGATGGAGCGGCGCCACATTGCGCTCGGAGGCGGGCACGTCCTCGTAGAACGCCGCGCGCACCCAACCGAAATAGTAGTAGATCGAGATCACCACCGCAACGATCGCGACGCCGAGCAGCGTCCATTGGTGTGCCTGAAAAGCGGCGACAAAGATCAATAGCTTGCCGATGAAGCCAGCAAGCGGCGGGATGCCGACGAGCGATCCCACACCGCAGGCGAGTACCGCCCCGAGCAGCGGGCTGCGGCGGGCCAGCCCGGCGAAGTGGCGGAAGTCCTGGTCGGCGTCGTCGCCCACGCTCACGTGCGCCATCACACCGAAGGCGGCCATCGCGCCGATGAGGTAGGTGAACAGGTAGAAATACACGGCGGCCGGCGCCCAGCTCACGGCATCCTCGCGGGCGATCGCGGCCACCACGCCGACGAGCAGGAAGCCCGCGTGCGACACACCGGAGAGGCCCATGAGGCGTTTCACGTTGCGCTGGCCCAACGCGGCAAGGTTGCCGAAGAGCAGGCTGAGCGCCGCGAAGGTTGAGAGCAGCGGGATCGTCACGTGCGCCAGCGCTTGGAACGGCCCGCGCACCAGAATCAGGAGCAGCGCAAAACCGGCCGCCTTGGAAGAGACCGCGAGGAACGCCGTCACCGGCGTGGGCGCGCCTTGGTAGACATCGGGCACCCAGATCTGGAACGGCACGGCGCCGATCTTGAAGGCGATGCCGCAGAGCACGAGCGCGGCGCCGACGAGCACGAGCGGATGGTCGGGATTGAGCCGCACGAAGGCGGCGAGCTCGCCGAAATTCATCGCCTGCACGGTATGCCCCGCGAGCTGCGGATTGCCCGCCACGCCGTAGAGGAGGACGATGCCGAAGAGCAGCAGCGCCGAGCTGAGCGAACCCATGACGAGGTATTTCAGGCCGGCCTCGAGCGAGAACGGGCTGGTTCGGAAATACGCCACGAGGATGTAGAACGCGACCGTGACCGTCTCGAGCGCGACGAAGAGCTGCACGAAATGGTTGCTCTGCGGGAGCAGCATCAACGCGCCGGTGGCGACCAGCAACACGTGGAAGAACTCGACCCGCGGCGCCCTGTGCTTCGGCAAGACCACCGTGGCGATGAACGCCACCAGCGCCGACGCCACGAGGAAGAAGACCCGCATGATCTGCGAGTCGGTCGTTTGACGGACAAGCCCGCCGAAGAGGGTCAGGTGCAAGGCCGGGGCGGCCCAGTCCTTCAGCACCCACACCAGCGAGACGGCGAGACCGAGAAAGGCCACGCGCTGCACGGCCACGGCGACCGCGCGCTTGGGCAGCGCGAGCTCGAGGGCGAGCAGCAGGAGCGCGAACACGCCGAGGGTGATCTCCGGCGCGAGAGCCGACCACTGGTTGGTCGCGGCGATTTCCTTGAGAGCGGTGAGAGTGTCCGTGGGCATTGTGCCGAGGAGGAAAAGTTGGGCGGGCGGCTTACTGATTGGCGACGACCTTCACCACGGCTTCGACGGCCGGGTAGATTTCGCCGAGCGTGGCGTTGAGCGGCGCGGTGAGCGCCTTCGGCCAAAAGCCGAGGAAGAACAGCGCGGCGAGCAGCACGAGCGCCGGGGCGCGTGCCGTCCAGGAGAGGTCGGCGGTCGGGTTGGCGGCGGCGTACTTGGCGTGGAGCTCGGTCTCTTCGCCGAAGAAGATCTTGGCGACCGCCCGCAGGCCGTAGACCGCGGAAATCACGACGCCGAGGAGCGCGAGCGCGGTGACCGTCTTCGAGATGCTCCACAGCGAGAGGAAGATCGTGAGCTCGCCCCAGAAACCGGCGAAGCCCGGCAGGCCGATGCTGGCGAGCATCGCCGCAGAGAAGAAGGCCGCGAGGACCGGCGCGCGTTTCACGAGCCCGCCCATCTGCGACATGTCGAAGGTGCCGGTGCGCACGAGAACCTCCTGGCCGAGCAGGAAAAGCAGCGCCACCGAGAGACCGTGCGCGACCATGAAGAGGACCGCGCCGCCGGCGCCGAGGGTCGAGAGGCAGGCCACGCCGAGGAAACCGTAGCCCACGTGCATCACCGAGCCGTAGCTGATCATCTGCTTGAGATCGCGCTGGGCGATCGTCACCAGGCCGATGATCACGATGTTGGCGAGGGCAAGCCAGACCAGCCACTGAGCCCAGTCCTGCGCGCCGATCGGGAGCAGCGGCAGCGCGATCTGGACGAGGCCGTAGAGTCCGAACTTCTTCAACACGCCCGCGTGCAGCATCGAGACCGAGGTGGGCGCGGCGCCGTAGCCGAGCGGCGCCCAGGTGTGGAACGGCCAGAGCGAGACGAGGATGCCGAAGCCGAAGAGCAGCAGGCCGAAGAAGTTGTGCTGGAGCGTGTCGCGCAGCGCGCCGTCGCCCGCGAGGGCGAGCCGGAGGTTGATCAGGTCGAACGAGGCCGCGCCGCTCTTGGTGTAGATCGCGATCAGACCGGCGAGCGAGAGCATCGCGCCCACCGTGAGGTAGATCGTCATCTTCATCGCCGCGTAGGTGCGGTCGCGGCCGCCCCAGAGGCCGACCATGATGAACGTCGGAATGAGGGCGAACTCGTGGAAGAAATAGAAGAAGAAGATGTCGACCGAGGCGAACACGCCCATGAGCCCGCCGTGCATCACGAGCAGGAGCAGCAGGTACTGCTTGAGGCGTTCGGCGCCGGAATTGAGGGCAGCCAAGCCGGCGGCGAAGCCGACGATCGCGGCCATCACGAAGAGCGGGAGCGAGATGCCGTTGAGGCCGAGCTTGAGCGCGATGCCCACCGCGCGCGACAGGCCGAGATCGGTGACTGAGAGGAACGCGTAGCCGGCGGTTTTCGGCGCGGCGTCGTACGCCCACCAGAGGTGGAGCGCGACCAGCAGCGGCACGAGGAAGCCGACGAAGGCGACGAGCTTGCAGAGGCGTTTCGGGAGGAAATTGCCGAAGGCGAGGATGAGCCCGCCGGCCAGCGGCGTGGCCACGGCCAGTTGCAACAGGAGCTGGAGCGTTTCGTCGTTCATCGGCAGAGAGCAGAAGAAGAAGATTGAACCGCGGATAGCGCAGATAACACGGATATCCGGACTTCTGATCCGCGAGATCCGCGTAATCCGCGGTCAAAGAATCCGAGATCGGTTTTCATGCTCAGAGAAGTCCGGTGGCGATGGCCCAGCAGAGGGCGGCGCCGAAGAGGAACCAGTAGACGTAGCCGTGCAGGCTACCCACGTGCAGCAGACGCGCGCCGGCACCGAACCAGGAGACGACCTCGGCGCCGAACCGCGGGAGACCGGCCACGAAGATGGTGTCGAGGAAGTTCAGGACCATCGCGAAGCGCTGCTGCACTTTCGCCACGTAGTAACCGTAGAGGCGATCCGGGGTCTCCTTGAGCCGCTCGAGCAGCGTGAAGGCGGCGGGCGACTTCGCGGCGAGCGAATCGGTGGCGTCGGCTTTGTAGAAGACCCACGCCACGCCGCCGCCGAGCAGCAGGATGCCGCAGGAGAGCACGAGCATCGCGGTGTGCGCGGTGCCGTGAGCCTCCGGAATCGCCTCGGCGAAGGAGCCGGCGATGTGCGGAAAGAACCAACCGTAGCCGCCGACGATCGAGAGAACGGCGAGGACGACCAGCGGGACCGTCATCTTGAGGCCGGTCTCGTGCGCGTGCTCGGACTCGTGCGAGCGGGCCTCGCCGAAGAAGGTGATCTTCCACATGCGGATCATGTAGAACGACGTCAGAACAGCGGTGGCGGTGAGGATGCCAAAGACCGCCTTGTTGTTCTGGAAGGCGAGATAGAGAATGGCGTCCTTCGAGAAGAAACCGGAGAGGAACGGCAGGCCGACGATGGCGGCGACGCCGATGGTGAACGTCCAGAACGTCACCGGCATCTTCTTCCACAGACCGCCCATCTTGAAGATGTCCTGTTCATGGTGGCAGCCGGCGATGACCGAGCCCGAGCCGAGGAAGAGCAGCGCCTTAAAGAAGGCGTGGGTCGTGAGGTGGAACATCGCGGCGGCAGCGCCGGTGCCAGCAAGCAACAGTCCGACATGACCCTCAGCGGTAAAGTTGAGCTCACCCAACCCGAACGCCGCGACCATGTAGCCGAGCTGCGAGAGCGTGGAGTACGCGAGGACCTTCTTGATGTCGCGCTGGACGACGGCGCAGAGCGCAGCGTAGGCGGCGGTGGCCACGCCAATCCACATAATCACCGAAAGCGCGTCCGCGGTCATGAGGACATTGATCCGGCAGAGCATGTAGATGCCGGCGGCGACCATCGTGGCAGCGTGGATGAGCGCGGAGACGGGCGTCGGGCCCTCCATGGCGTCGGGCAACCAGACCTGCAGCGGGAACTGCGCGGACTTGCCGACGGCGCCGCAGAAGAGGAGCAGCGGGAGCGCGGTGGCGACCACCACCCCACCCTGCCCCATGATCGTGGAAAGCTCGGTGAGGTTGACCGTCTTGAACTGCCAGTAGCACCAGATGATGCCGAGGAGGAAGCCGAAGTCGCCGACGCGGTTGACGATGAAGGCTTTTTTCGAGGCGTCGGCCGCGGACTGCTTCTGGTTGTAGTGGTTGATCAGCAGGTACGAGCTGAAGCCCACCAGTTCCCAGAAGATGAAAATCATGAAGAGGTTGTCGGCGAGGACGATGCCGAGCATCGAAAACATGAAGACCGACAACCCGCCGAAGAACCGCGCCTTGGCCGCATCGTCGTGCATGTAGCCGAGGCTGAAGACGTGGATGAGGAAGCCCACGAACGCCACGACCGAGAGCATGAGCTTCGCAAGGTCGTCGACGAGGAAGCCGAGCTTGAGCGTGAGCGGCCCGAGCGTGAGCCACTCGAGGGAGTCGGCGATGGTCTTGCCGTGGTTCTCGGCGCCGAAGATGAGCGTGGCGGCGAGCGCGGCAATGCCGGCGGCGGCGGTCACGGAGACGGCGGCGGCGAGGTTGTGCCGGCGGCGCAGGAAGAGCGCGATCACCGCGGCCGAGGCCAGCGGGAGCAGCAACAGAGCGAGGGTGGTCGTGACGGGCGTCATCGAAAGGGAGGAGCGGGGCGCTTAGTCCTTCAGGGCCGTGAGTTCGTCGACCTGCACGGTGCGGCGCAGGCGGTAGAGCTGGACGATGATCGCGAGACCCACGGCCACCTCGGCGGCGGCGACGGTGATGATGAAAAACACGAAGGTGTTGCCGTCGGGCGTGCCGTTGAAACGCGAGAACGCGACCAGGGCGAGCGTGGTGGCGTTGAGCATCAGCTCGAGGCACATGTAGAGCACCAGCGTGTTGCGCCGCAGGAGCACGCCGAAGAACCCGATCGCGAAGAGCAGGCCGGCGACGAGCAGGAAGGCGTTGAGGGAGATGGTCATAAAAACGCGGGTTACGAGCTCTGGCCCCGTCCGGCTGAAGAAGCTCCATTCGCGGTAAGGGTCTCGTCCGCCTCATCGGACTCCCGCGTTTTTTTGCTGATCACGATCACGCCGATCATGGCGATGAGGAGGAGGAAACCGGCGACCTGCATGGGAAGCAGGTACGTGGTGAAGAGCTGGCGACCGTAGACCTTCAGGGCGCTGCCGGCGGCCTCGGCGGGCAACGCGGGCGACGAGAGCTGCTCCTTGCAGAACAGCCAGAGCACGCCGGTCACCATCAGCGCGAAGGCCGCGCCACCCGCGGCGTAGGTCAGCTTGCCGACGGGCTTGCGCTGCTGGTTGTCGAGGTCGAGCAGCATCACAATGAACGCGAAGAGCACCACGACCGCGCCGGCGTAGACGAGCACCTGGAGGATCGCCAGGAAGTAGGCCTCGAGGAGCACGAACATCCCGGCCATGCCGAAGAACGTCAGGAAGAGCGACATGGCGGCGTTCACCGCGTTGCGGTTGAGCGCCACCATCAGCGCGGAGCCCACGGTCAGGGCGGCGAAGAGGTAGAAGAGAAAGTCGGCCATGGCGGAAACGGGTCAGTGGGTGTTGCCGGCCTCCTCGGCGGCCTTCTTCTTGTCCCACTTGTGGTGTTGGTCCGGCAGCGTGCCGCCGAGCTCGTAGAGCTTCTCCTTGTTGTGGACCATCTCGGCGCGGTTGTAGCCGGAGAGCGAATAGACGTTCTGCAGCCAGATCGCCTCCTCGGGGCAGACCTCCTGGCAGTAGCCGCAGTAGATGCACCGCAGCATGTCGATCTCGAACTCCTTCGGCGCCTTCTCGACGTGGGCGTTGGGACCGGTGGCGTCGATCGCGCCGGGGGTGATGCGGATGGCCTTCGGCGGGCAGACGAACTCGCAAAGCTGGCAGGAGACGCACTTCTCCCGGCCGTGCGGATCCTTCACGAGCGTGGGCACCCCGCGGTAGCCGACCGGGATCGGCGGGCGCACCTCGGGGTACTCCATCGTGATCTTCGGCGCGAGCATGTGCCGCAGCGTCGTGCGCAGGCCGGCGATCACGCCGGGCAAGTACGTGCGCGCGAGGAACGAGAGCGGCTGGCGTTCGACGACTTTGACGGTGGCAGGCATCAGGGGAATTGCGGAGTGCGAATTGCGGAGTGCGGATTGGCCGGCGAATCAGGTCAGCAGCGCGATCCCGATCGCATAGGCGACGATGTTGGCGAGGGCGAGCGGGAGCAGCACGCGCCAGCCCAGGCGCATGACCTGGTCGTAGCGGAAGCGCGGCACGGTCCAGCGCACCCAGATGAAGACGAACACGAAGAAGACGATCTTCAGCAGGAGCGTGCCGAGCGCGAGCAACGCGCCGAGCAGGCCGACGTTGAGCGGCAGCCCGGTCCAAAGCGCGAGTTTCTCCCAGGTGATGCCGGGAATCGGCTGCCAGCCGCCGAGGAAGAGCAGCGCGAAGACCGCGGAGCCCACGATCATGTGCGCATACTCGGCGGTGAAGAAGAGGCCGAACTTGAACGCGCCGTACTCGGTGTGGAAACCACCGACGAGCTCGGCCTCGCCCTCGACCATATCGAACGGCAGGCGGTTGGTCTCGGCGAAGAGCGCGATGTAGAACACCAGCGCCGACACCGGCGCGATGAAGAGGAACCAGCACGAGTCCGCCTGCCAGTGCACGATGCGGATCAGGCTGAGCGTGCCGGGTTCGCCGGGAGTGTTCGCGAGCAGGAAAAGCGGGATGATCGAGAGGCCCATCGCGATCTCGTAGGAGATGAGCTGCGAGGTCGCGCGCACGGCGCTGAGGAACGGATACCGCGAGTTCGACGACCAGCCGGCGAGGATGAGCGAGTACACGCCCAGCGAGGAGACCGCGAAGATGAAGAGGATGCCGAGGTCGAGGTTGGCGAGGATCAGTGGAACGGTGCGGCCTGCGGCATCGACGTATTCGCCAAGCGGCACGACGACGACCGTGGTCAGCGCGGGGATGAGGGCGATGATCGGCGCGAGGTTGAAGTAGAACCACTTCACGTGCGACGGGATCGGCTCCTCCTTGAAGAGGAACTTGCCGCCGTCGGCCAGCGGCTGGAAGAGGCCGAGGCGCTGCATGAACCGGCCGATGACCGGGATCGCGGCGATCCACGGAATCGCGGTGCGGTTCGGGCCGGTGCGGCCCTGGATCCAGGCGGACACCTTGCGCTCGGCGACCACCGAGTACATGCAGCCGCCCATCAGCACGGAGACGACGAGCAACGCCTTCACCAGCGCCGAGACGGTCACGACGAGCGGCTCGGGCAGCGTGAAGAACCAGTCGAGTGCCGGCTGGTAGAACGCCGCGATGGGCAGGGAGGACGGGAGCTGTTGGAGAAGGTCCATCAGACGAAAAGGAAACAGAGGACGTGGCCACGCGCCTGCGGTAGGGTCGTCGCTTGCCGACGGACCGAGACGACTCGGTCCGCAATCGGCTGTACCGAAGCGGTCCGGACGCGAGGTCCGACCCTACAAGTGGAGCTGGAGCACACGGGATTCATCTCAGGCGGTGACGGCCTTCGCCGCCGGTTTGAAATGGAGCGTCTCGCCCTCGACGAACGGCAACGCGGCCCACGCCGCGCCGTCGACGACTTTGCCGCCGGCGGGGATCGCCGCGTACGAGAGGCCGGCGAGAACCGGAACCTTGGCGCCGAGCTCGGACCAGACCGCCTCGACGTCGCCGCCGACCGCGGAACCGCCCACTCCCGACAGGAGGCGGGCGAGGAGCACGAGATCGTCGAGCGCCTGCGCCGGACCGGGCACGGCCGCGGCGAACTTCTGGAGGCGGAACTGCTGGTTGATGAAGGAGCCGCGTTTCTCGAAGACCGTGAGCGCGGGCAGCACGACCTTGGCCGCCGCAGTGGTCGCGGAGCCCTGCGTGGCCACGGCGACAATCGCGACCTTGGCCAGCTGCGCGGCGGTGAGGCCGGCCTCGGCAAGGTCTTCGCCGAAGGTGACGATCGTCTTCACCGTGCCGGCATCGATCGCGGCGGCAAGCGCCGTGAGCGCAGTCTTCGGATACTCTTTGACCAGACCGGTGACGAGCGCACCGCGAACGTTCGGGTTGCGGTCGGCGGAGAGCAACAGTCCGTCGCCCTGCCCCACCCGACCGACGATGTCGGTGCGGACGGCCTTGAGCGCGGCGGCGAGCTTGGCGGTGAGATACTGTTCCTCGACCGACTGGCGGCCGGAACCAACAACGGCGACCGACGAATGCGGATTGCGGATCGCGGATTGCGGATTGGCGGAGGTCTGCGGTCCGTCGGCAAGCGACGACCCTACCGCAGGCGTGACGGCGGCGCGCAAGAGGGCCACCGCCGCTTCGAGCGCGGCGTCCATCGCGACGGGCTGGCCGTCGAGGAGCGGCTGCGTGAGGCGCGTCTCCGCGGCGATCTGCTTGTAGAGCAGGCGGCCAGAGTCGGTCATCCACGTGTCGTTCACCTCGTCGTTGCGGCGCGGGGTGATGCGGTAGACGACGCCCTCGCGCGCCCAGACGTCGGTGTTGGCGCCGACGCTGGACTCGGTGTCGATGCTCGGCGTGGTCTTGAGGAACCACACGCGCATCTTGAAGCGGAAATCGGTGCTCGTGAGGGCGCCGACCGGGCAGATGTCGACGGTGTTGAGCGAGTAGTTGTGGTTCAGCTCGCGACCCGGGTAGCAGGTGAGCGTGGAGTAGCTGCCGCGGTCGACGAAACCGAGCACGTCCTCCTTGGCGATCTCCTTGCTGAACCGGATGCAGCGCGAGCAGAGGATGCAGCGCTCGTCGTCGAGCGTGACGCGCGGCCCGAGCTGGGTGCGCTTCGGCTTCACGTTCTTCTGCTCGATGAAGCGCGAGGTGCCGCGGCCGTAGTCGGCGGCCTGCTCCTGGAGCTTGCACTCGCCGGCCTGGTCGCAGATCGGGCAGTCGAGCGGGTGGTTGACGAGGAGGAACTCCATCACGCCTTCGCGGGCCTCCTTGATCTGCGGGGTCGTGGTGCGGATGTGGAGACCGGGCGTGGCGTTGGTGAAGCAGGCGATCTGGGGCTTCGGCATCCAGTTCACGCGCTGCTTGCCGGTGGCGGGATCCATGACCGGCTGCTT
>JAEXPQ010000307.1 GCA_023446735.1 Verrucomicrobiota bacterium | reverse complement strand
GGCTCAACCTGCCGGCGGACTGGCGCGCGTATGATTCGCTCGCGCTCAGCGCCATCGATCCGCACGGCCGCGAGATCTACACGTGGACGTGGATGATCACGCGCGCGGCGCCGTTTGCGGAGCGGGTCATCGTTTCACCCCCCGTTACAGCCGTGCAGGCCGAGGACACGCCGCAAGCTGTCGTGCTGCACGCCGGCAGCACCACGGTCACGATCGATCGCGCGACCGGCGAACTCGCCGAGGTGCGGCGTGGCGAAACCGTTTTCCCGCTCAAACACGGCCCGCGCATCCTCGGTGGCACCGCGAAGCTGAAGGCGTTCGCGCACCGCGCCGAGGGTGGCGCGCAGGTCGTCGAGTGCACGTACGAGGGCATGCTGCGGCAGGTCGTGTGGCGGCTGGAGCCGAGCGGCTGGCTGCGGCTCGACTACACGTACCAGATGCCCGGCGACGCGGTACTTCCGTGGGCGGGAGTGACCTTCGACCATGCCGTCGACGGCGTGACCGGACTGCGCTGGCTCGGCAAGGGGCCGTACCGCGTGTGGAAGAACCGGCTGAAGGGCGCGGAGTTCGACGTCTGGACGAAGGCGTTCAACGACACCGCGACCGGCCAGAGCGGGGTGTACCCGGAGTTCAAGGGCTTCCACGCCGGGATGTACTGGGCGGTGCTCGAGGGCGCGCCCGGGCCGATAACGATCGTGTTCGGCAGCGACGACCTATTCCTGCGGCTCTTCACGCCCGCCGAGGGCGTGGATCCGAAGACCACGCACGTCGAGTTTCCGCCCGGCGACCTCTCGCTCCTGCACGGCATCGCGCCGATCGGCACGAAGTTCCACACCGCCGCCGAGCACGGACCGCAGGGGGCGCCGAACTTCGGCCTGCGCCACGGGCTCACGACCTCGGGCACGGTGTGGTTCCGCTTCGGAGCGCCCGCCAACCCCTGATTTTCCACCACTCGTCCCGGATTGCGCCGGCATGACATCTTCACGTTTGCCACCTCCGGGACGAGCCGCACGCTCGCGCCCATGACTTCACCCCGCGGTCTCCTCGCCTTCCTCGTCGTGTTCCTCGGTCTGATGGTCGCCGGCTGCAGCCATGCCGCCAAGCCGAAGCGCCCCACCGGGCCCGGCGTCGGCGGAACGGTGATCTACATCACCAACGCCTCGTTGCCGGCCACGGCAACGATCGAGGTCCGCCTGGTCGAGCTCAACCGCGACGGGCGCGTCGACCGCGTGGTCACCAGCGAATCCTTCCCGCGCCCCGCCTCGATGCCGCTCGAGTTCTGGTTGCCCTACCAGCCCGGGCTCATCAGCCAGCGGCTCGCCTATGGCCTCGACGCCACGATCACCGACAACGGCCGCGTGCTTTTCGCCAGCAATTATCCGGTGCCGGTGCTGACCAAGGGCAACCCCAAGCACGTCGAGATCGTGGTCGTACCGGCGAAGAAGTGAGCGCGGGGGCGGGCGGTGGGATCGAGGCCGGAGCCGGCCGGCGGGTGTTTCGACCGCCGCAGGGGCGGCGTTGGTCGCCGAACTGTGACGACCGGCCGGCGGAGCCGAACCGGTCCGGACACGAGGTCCGACCCTACAACAGACAGCAGGCTCACTGCTTCAGGAACGTCGGCAGCTTCTCGTTGGCGATCATCTGCTCGAAACTCTCGCGTGCGTGCACGAGCTCGAAGCTGGAGCCCTGCACCATCACCTCGGCGGCGAGCGGCCGCGAGTTGTAGCGGCTGGCCATGGCGAAGCCGTACGCGCCGGCGCTCATGAACGCCAGCAACTCGCCCTCGCCCACCTGCTGGAGCGTGCGCTCCTTCGCGAACACGTCGCCGCTTTCGCAGATCGGTCCGACGATGTCGGCCGTGAGCGCCGGCCGGGAGGAATCGCGCACCACGGGAACGATCTCGTGGTAGGCCTCGTACATGGCGGGGCGCACGAGGTCGTTGAAGCCGGCGTCGACGATGAGGAAGTTGCGCCCATGCCCACGCTTCAGATACTCGACCCGCGTGAGCAGCACCCCCGCGTTGCCGACCATGAAGCGGCCCGGTTCGAGCAGGACCTTGAGCCCCAGCCCGCGCAGTGCCGGGGCGAGCGTGGCGCCGTAGAGCTCCGGGGTGAGCGGCCGCTCGGCGGCCGGCCGGGACTCCCACCAGGCCGCGACCCCGCTGGCGAGCGCATCCCGGTACACGACGCCGATGCCGCCGCCCAGGCTGAAGTACTGGATACCGTAGCGATCCCGCAGCTGGGCCGCGAACGGCACCACCTTCTCCACCGCGGCCGCGAAGGGCCCCACGCTGGTGATCTGCGAGCCGATATGGATCTGCACGCCGCGGATCTCGACGTTCTTGAACCGCACCGCGGCCTCGTAGGCCTGGTCGGCGTACTGCAGCGGCACGCCGAACTTGTTCTCGCTCCGGCCGGTGGTGATCTTGGCGTGGGTGCCGGCGTCGACATCCGGATTCACGCGGATGGCGACCGGGGCCTTGCGTCCCATCAGTCCTGCGACATGGTTGATGCGCGCCAGCTCGGGCTCGCTCTCGACATGGAAGCCGTAGATGCCGGTCTCCAGCGCGAGGCGGATCTCCGCCTCGGTCTTGCCCACCCCGGCGAAGACGCTGCCGCTCGCGTCGCAGCCGGCGGCGAGCACGCGGCGCAGTTCGCCTCCGCTCACCAAGTCGAAGCCCGCGCCCAAGCGACCGAACTGGCGCAGGACCGCCAGACTTGAGTTGGCCTTCATCGCGTAGCACAGGCGGACATCCAGACCCGGCAGCGCCCCGAGCAGGCGCCGGTAGTTCGCCTCCATCGTCCCGGCGCTGTACACGTAGGTGGGCGTTCCGTGCAGGCGTGCGACGGCGGCCAGATCGACCGATTCACAATGGAGCGCATTGCCGACGTAGTGGAACTGGTGCATCGCGTTTTCGAAAAGCAGGTTAAAGGGCGGTGACTGGTGGAGATTTCCCTTGAGAAACGGCCCAAAAAGACGAATTCAGAAGGGCAATGATTCGTTGGCTGTCAATGATGCTGCGCCGACCCGTCTGCCGCGCTGATCCGCGGCTGCACAGCCGTGGCCGCATGACGCGCACGCAGAACAGCCAGTTCTTGAGCTTCTTGCAGGGCAGCGGGTTCCGTCGTGTGAATCCCGACCTGTACGAACGTTCGTTGCGCCGGCGCCGCGTGGCGATGGCCGCCTTCACCTGGACCGCAGTGGCGGGCTTCGCCTGGGTGGTGATCGAAAGCGCGCAGGCGCTTTCGATGTTCTGACCGGCGCCGGTTCGCCGCCGGGGGAACCGACCGCCCCGCCGCCGGTCGCATCCGTCACGTTCCTCGGCCACCGGCCCCCTGTGCGGTTGCCTCGCAGACCCATCCGCCCAACCTCCGCCCCGATGCCGCGCCGTCTTCTCCTGCTCGCTCTCCTCGCCTCGACCACCGCGGTCCGCGCCGAGGAAGCCACCCCGCCCTCCGCCGCGGACGCATCGCCCCCGACTCCGCAGCAGCGAGTGGCGGACAAGCTCCCGGCCTTTTCCGAAGAGGCACACGCCAAAGCGGTGGCCGAGGAGCAGGCCCGCACCGCCGCCAAGGCCGCCGCCGCCGAGGACCCCGAGATCGTCGTCCTGCCCGACATGACCGTGCAGGAAAAGGCCATCCAGCGCATGACCGAGGAATCGCTCTACCGCAAAGGCGCCTACGACAAGGAGCTCGTGAAACGCGAGTTGTCCGAGTTCGACCGCGGCTTTCTCAACCGCTACTCCATCCCCTTCCTCGGCGTGAGCAACGAAGCCCGCGCCCGCGAAGCCTACCTCGCGCGCAAGAACGCCGAGCGGCAGGACCGGTTCTCCCGTCTCAACCACATGACCGCCGTCCTCGACCCGGCCGAGGCCCGCGAGTTTCGCGAAGTCCTGCGCGACGCGCAGCTCGACAACAGCAACACCACCAAGGACGTCGCCCGCTCCCGCAGCGCCCGCGGCGGTTCCGGCGGCCGCAACTCGCAGTAGGCACCGCGCCAAAGGCGGCTTGACCCCCCCGGCAAACGCCGCTGCCCTTCCCCACGCTTCAGCAAGCGCCTCCGCGGGCGTAGTTCAGTGGTAGAACGCCAGCCTTCCAAGCTGGCTGCGAGGGTTCGATTCCCTCCGCCCGCACCAGTTTCCATCCACGCCGGCCCCGTGTCAGGAGGCCGGCGTTTTCGTTTCCACCGGTTCCGCCTCCCGCCCCCACCGCGCGGCGAGCATACCGCAGATCAGCAACTGCAGCGGGTGGTAGATCAGGATCGGCAACAGGATCAGGCTCAGCCCGGGGTGCCCGGCGAACATCAGCTGCGCCATCGGCACGCCCGACGCCAACGTCTTCTTCGAGCCGCAGAACACCGCCGTGATCCGATCCTCCCGGGAGAAACTGCACGCGCGCCCGAGCGCGTTTGTCACCAAAAACAGGAGTCCGAACAACCCGAGTCCGCCCAGCGCCGTCGCCGCGACCAGTCCGAGCCCGCGGCCCGCCCAGACGCCCCACGTCACCGAATCGCAGAACGACGTGTACACCAGCAACAGGATCGTGCCGCGGTCGACCCGGTTCACCAATTTCCGGTGACGCGTCACCCACTCCGCCAGCCACGGACGCGAGAGCTGCCCGAGCGCCAGCGGCACAAGCAGCCAGCACACGAGATCGAGAATGACCTCGCCCACCGGAAACGCTTGCCCCGCCGTCTGCATCCGCCAGCTCACCCACAGCGGCGTGAGGAACACGCCGAGCAGACCGGAGAGCGTGGCGTTGAAGACCGCCGCCGGGACATTGCCCCGCGCCAGCACCGTCATCGCCACCGAGGAGGACACGGTCGACGGCAGCGCGCACAGATAGAAGAAACCCAGCTGCAAGTCCGCCGGCAGCCAACGCCCGACCAACGCGAGCAGCCCAAGACCGAGCAGGGGGAAGACCACGAAGGTGCTCGCCTGCACCACGACATGGAGCGGCCAGCGCAGCGTGCCCGCCTTCAGCGCGGCAAACGGCAGCCCGGCTCCGTGCAGGAAGAAGATGAGCGCCACCCCGAGCTTGTTGAGCAATTCCGGCTGCAACCAACCGCCGCGCGCGCCCGGCCCGGGAAACGCGAAGGCGAGGCCGACCGCGGCGGCCATCCCGACCAGGAACCAATCGACCTTCGGACGCATGAGGGCGGCGAGTGTGCGGCCGCGGGCGGCGCCGGCAAGCGTCGCGCCGCGCGCGGATTTTCCCTGTTCAACGCCACCGGTTCGGCGTTCTCTCCCCGCAGCCGATGAACCTCCTCCTGTTTTCCCGCGAAGAGCTCGCGCGTCCGCTGCCCGCTGGCGACCCGCGCGCGAAGCACCTGCGCACCGTGCTGCGCCGGGGCGTGGGCGAGGAGTTCGACCTCGGCCTGATCGACGGCCCGCGCGGCAAGGGCCGCGTGACCGCGCTCCCCGCCGACGGCGCGGTCGAGTTCGCTGTCGCCCTCGGCGCCGAGCCGCCGCCGTTGCCACCGCTGCAGCTCCTCCTCGGCCTGCCGCGGCCCCAGACTGCGCGGAAAATTCTCCAGGAATGCACCGCGCTCGGCGTGGGCGCGCTCCACTTCGTCACCACCGGCCGCGCCGACCCGAACTACGCACAAAGCACGCTCTGGTCTTCCGGCGAATGGCGCGAGCACCTCGTCGAGGGCGCGCAAC
>JAEXPQ010000271.1 GCA_023446735.1 Verrucomicrobiota bacterium | reverse complement strand
CCGCGTATCCTCATCGCCAAGCTCGGTCAGGACGGACACGACCGCGGCGCCAAGGTGGTTGCGACCGCCATGGCCGACCTCGGCTTCGACGTCGACATCGGGCCGCTCTTCCAGACTCCGGAGGAAGCCGCGAAGATGGCCGTCGAGAACGACGTGCACGTGGTCGCCATGAGCTCGTTGGCCGCGGGTCACATGACCCTGTTGCCCGCGCTCGTCGGCGAGCTGAAGAAGCACGGCCGCGAGGACATCGTGGTGGTGTGCGGCGGTGTCATCCCCGCGCAGGACTACGACTACCTCTTCAAGAACGGCGCCGCCGCCGTCTTCGGCCCCGGCACCGTCATCACGAAGAGCACCAAGCGCACCCTCGAGATCCTGCTCGAGCGCCTCTGATCATTCCCGGGAACGCCGAGCTCCCGCTCGGCTCCTCCCCATAGCTGCACGACGCAGTCGTGCAGCTGCTCACTTCAAAGGCCCGGCTTTAACGCCGGGCCTTTTGCTTGTGCGCCCGGCAGGGCGCACCGCGCACCTACCGGTGCAGTGAACATGAGAAGTCGGATATGTTTGTTGACCGCCGGACAGAGGGACGGTCGAGCCGAAGGGCAACTGCGGCGCCGCGAGGCGATCGTGGAAAGGAAGCCCATGCGGTGGGTTTCGACCGGGCGTTGCAGGTCGAAAGCCTGGCGAATATCGTCCCAGCGATCTTCCACACCTCGTGCTCCGAGGGCGAAGTCTCCCGGCTATGGCGCCGTCACCCGAAGGCGGATGAAACGCCGGGACGCGTCGGAGGTTCCGCGCAGATCCCGGACGGTCACCTGCACTTGGTTGGGTCCGATCGGGGTGGTCTCCTCAACCACGACATCAGTTGAAGCGGCACTCCAGGTGACGAGGTCGTCCGAGACTTCGACGACATAGAACAGGTCGGTGGCATCGGTCCATTGTGGGAACGTCAACGTGAGATGCCCCTCGCTGACGCTGGAGACCGGGGCGCCGGACGCCGCGTAGCTGCGCCACGGATCGAGCCCGATGGCGTATTTGAGAAGATTGGTCATGCCATCGCCCACCGGATTGGCGTCGCTGCCGCTCACGGTGTCGTCGGCCTTCTGTGCCTCCGTGAAGTAGGTGTCGAGGAACCAGGCGTAGGAATGCTGTCTCGCCCCCTTGCGGATCAAGTGTCCGGCGAACTCGGCGACGTACAGGTTGCCCGAGCTGTCCACCGCCACTCCTGTGGGCGAGCGGAACCGGGCGACACTACCCGCGCCGTTGACCGTATCATACCAATTTTCGAGCCCCGCCAGAGTCGTGACCATCCCGCTTGGCGAGATCATGCGGATGGTGCAACCGGCGTAACCGGCAACATACACGTTGCCCGCACTGTCCACGGCCACGCCATAGGGATTGTAGAACAAGGCGGAACTGACCGCTCCATCCTTCGAGCCGGAGGTGCCCGTCACGCCCGCCAAGGTCGTGACGACCCCATCCGCGGCGATCTTGCGGATCGTGTGGTTGTCCAAATCGGCAACATACACGTTGCCCACACTGTCCACCGCCAAACCGGTGGGGGTGGAGAACCGTGCGGCACTGCCCGTGCCGTTGGTCGAGCCGGGGGTACCCGCCGTGCCCGCCAAGGTCGTGACGACTCCGTCTGGCGTGATCTTGCGGATTGTGTGGTTGCCGCGATCGGCGACATAGACGTTGCCGGAGCCGTCCGCCGCCACGCCATTGGGCGAGTTGAACCGAGCGGCACTGCCCGTGCCGTCATCCGCGCCGGAGGCACCCGCCGCACCGGCGAACGTCGTGACTACGCCGTCCGGCGTGATCTTGCGGATCGTGTGGTTGAAACGATCGGCGACGTACACCTCGCCCGAACTGCCCAGCGCTACACCGGAGGGGAAGTTGAACCGAGCGGCGCTGCCCGTGCCATCATCCGCGCCGGAGGCACCCGCTGCACCGGCGAAGGTCGTGACTTCGCCATCCGCCGTGATCTTGCGGATCGTGCTGTCGTTGCGATCAGCGACGTACACTTCGCCCGTACCGCCCACTGCCACGCCGGTGGGGAAATAGAACCGTGCCTCGCCACTCGTGCCGTCCGCCGATCCGTAGCCTGCCCGACCCGCGAGGATCGAGACGCCGCCGGTCGCCGCGATTTTGCGGATCGTGTGATTGCTGGCATCGGCGACATACAGATTCCCGATACGGTCAGCCGCCAACCCATGGGGAAAATAGAACCGTGCGGCACCGCCTGCGCCCTGGGTCGAGCCGAAGTAGCCTGCCGCGCCCGCCCAGGTCGTGACGGTGCCGACTCCACCTGCGTCGATCGTGATCTTGCGGATCGTGTGGTTGTTCGAATCGGCGACGTAGAGGTTGCCGTCACTGCCCAGCGCCAGACCGTCCGGATAGTTGAAGCGTGCGCTGCTGCCCGCGCCGTCGCTGGTGCCGGACGATCCGGGCAGGCCGGCGACCGTCGTGACGGTTCCAATTCCGTCCTCGCCGATCACGATCTTGCGGATCGTGTGGTTGGAGCCATCGGCCACATACATCACGCCGGAGCCGTCCAAGACCACGCCCGTGGGCCAAGTGAACCGCGCGGCGCTGCCCACGCCGTCGGTCGAGCCGTTGTTGTTGGGCCACCCGCCGCCTGCCACCGTCGTGACGACACCCGCGGCGGTGATCTGGCGGATCGTGCTGTTGCCGGAATCGACGACATAGACGTTGCCCGAACCGTCCGTCACCAAGCCATGGACTCGGTTGAATTGCGCGGCGCTGCCGGTGCCATCAGCGTGGCCATGGGCGCCCGCCGTGCCCGCCAATGTCGTGACGGTGCCGACGCCGGCTGTGTCGATCGCGATCTTGCGGACCGTGAAGTTCATGGAATCGGCAACATAGACGTTGCCGGTGCTGTCCACCGCGACACCGGATGGCTCGTAGAACCGCGCATCGTTGCCCGTGCCGTCGGCCGAGCCGCTCGTGCCTGCCAAGCCGGCGACGGTCGAAACGACACCTGCCGGCGTGATCTTGCGGATCGTGTGGTTGGAGGTGTCGGCGACGTAGACGTTGCCTGAACTGTCCACCGCCGTGGCGAAGGGGAGATTGAACCGCGCGGCGCTTCCCGCTCCGTCGGTCGAGCCATAGGCGACTTCGCCCGCCAAGGTCGAGAACGTGTAGGGCGTGGCGTAGTTGCTCTGCGCCTGCACCCCGGCCAGCGAGAAGAGCGTGGCCACCAACAGCGCCGCGAAACGCAACGACGCCGGGACTGAGATCGCCGGCTGCCGGATGGCGGATTGGTTCTGTCCCGAGGGAGGAGTGTTCTGGGCGGAGATGGGCGGAGTCATGGAAGTTCAGGTCTGGGCGCAGCGGCGCGAGAGGCTCCGCTGCGTCCGCCAACCCAGCGAAGACGAAACCGAACTTGCGAGCATCGAGTAGTGAGAATTCCGGGTTTATATTCCGAATTTACACTCTCGGTCTGTCCTCGACTTCTCCGCGGAAGCAAGCTCTGCCGTAGAGCGTTTTGAAGTGTCGTCAGTCTCCGTGTTCTCCGGGTCTTCGCGTGCCGCTATTGCGAATCATGGTCTCACGCGTAGCTCGCGGTGCGGACGGCGCTTGCGGGGCAGTCGAGAGTCAAGCGTGAGGTCTCCGGGCTGTCTTGAACCGGCAGGAGGGGAGGCCACGGATTTCGCGGATGGTACGAGTACTCGACCTCCCCGTCCGTGAGAATCCGTTTGACCCGTGAAGCCGCAGGGCGTCTTCCGCGGATCGGAAGCGCTGCGTCCGTGTCATCCGCGCACTCCGTGGTCGATTCTCCGATCCGTTCCGGCCTTATGCCCGTTCCGGATTACCGTCGATGAGCGGGCACGAGAGGTTCAGCAAATCCGGGGACTGGCGACTGAAACGCGCTCCAGCTACGGCGGAGGCGGTGAGCATGGATCGGAAGCGGAACGCTTTCGCTACCCCGAAACCTGGAAATCCGTGTTCGAAACGCTGAATACTTGGCGCGGAACCCTGCACCTAGCGCGAGCAGGAGTAGGCGCAAGAGCAGGCGGGAGAATGGGACGGAGATGAGAGAACGATGACGGAGGGCGGGGGGCGGACGAAAGATTGCGGGCACGGAGGACTGACCAGAACGAGGAGCGATCGGCGAAGCGAAACCCGAAACTTGAAACTCGGAAACCGCCGTGAACGCGCCCGCCGCGGGTCAGCTTTCGAGCGCGGCGCGGCTGCGCCAGACGCCGGTGGGCAGGCAGCCGAGCAGAATCACGCCGAGGTTGGCGGCCCACCAGGCGCAGAGGGCGAGCAGCGCCTTGTCCATGAAACCGTAGCTGTGCAGGCCCACGCCGAGCATGTTGACCCCGAACCACGAGGCGGCGGTGATGCAGTTGCCGAAGATGGCGAGGTTCATCAGGCCGCGCTCGCGCACGAGCTTGCCCCAGCGGGCGTGGAGGATCACGGCGTTCCAGAGCACGATGACGAGCGCGCCGTTCTCCTTCGGGTCCCAACCCCAGAAACGGCCCCACGACTGGTCGGCCCAGATGCCGCCGGTGACGGTGCCCACCAGGCTGAAGAGCGTGGCGAAGCACACGGCGCCGTAGACCATGCGCACGAGCGAGTCGGCCGTGCCGCGGTCGAGCGAGCGGGTAAGCGTGCCGCGCAGCACGTAGATCCAGCCGAGCACGCCCGCGAGGAAGCAGGCGCCGTAGCCCATCGTGATCGTGACGACGTGTACGGAGAGCCAGAAGTTCGAGTCGAGCACGGCGCGCATCATCTCCATGGTGTCGCCGCTGAACGAGAGGTTGTGGGCGACGATGAGGTTGAGGAAGCCCAGCGCGCCGGCCACGGCGTTGCCGACGGAGTTGCGGTAGATGCGCTCCAGGACGAGCGCGAGCCCGGCGCCGACCCAGCCGACGAAGAGCGCCGAGGAGTAGAGGTTGGTGACCGGCGGCCGGCTCTCGATGTACATGCGGGCGGCGATGCCGGCGGTCGTCACCAGCCAGGCGACGAAGCCGATGTGTAGCGCGCAGCGTGAGAGCACCGCGGGCCATGCCATCCACGCGGCGAACGCCACCAGCGCGGTGAGCACGAAGAGCGCCGAGGCGGTGTAGAACGGCTGCGCGTGGTTGAAGAGGAACTCGAGCGCGGTGCGGTGCAGCCGCGGGTCGTCGCGCCCGGTGAGATGGGCGTGGAGGTCGGCGACGGCGCGGTTGAAGTCGGGGGCGTTGCCGAGGCGCCAGGCGCGCCCGAGGGCCGCGTAGTCGCGCACCGGGACGGGGACTTCGCCGGTGCCGAAGGCGCCGAGCAGGGCGGAGCCGAGGTTGGTCCACGCGTTGCGGTCGGCGGAGCCGGCGGCGGGCGGGATGGCGAGCAACTGGGCGCGGGACTCGATGAGCCGGAACTTGGCGAGGTAGCCGGCGAGTTCCTTCACGGCGGCCTCGTCGGTCGGGGCGCCGTCCATCTGGCTGCGGGTCGCGGCGAGGGCCGCGGGCAGGATCTCTCCGAAGCGGCCGACCTCGGCGGCGAAATCGGCGCTCTGGGGGAGCTGGAGGCTGAAGCGCAGGCCGTAGTAGTGGAGGATGCGGTCGCGGAGCTTGAGGACCTCGCGCTCGTAGGCGTTGCGCTCGGCGGACTCAAGTTGCCCGGCGCGCTCGGCCTGCTGCTCGAGGGTCTCGAGGTGCGGCTCGAGCTGCCGGAAGGCGAAGCGCACGCCGCCGTCGCCGTCGTCGGTGGAGAGGCGGAGGAGGGCGAGGACCTCGTTGTTGTCGATGCGGAAGACCTTGTAGGTGTCGGCCAGCTCGGGGCGGAAGAAGGCGTCGAGCAGCCACTCGCCCGGCGTGAGGGTGGCGCCGGTTGGGGTCTTCACGCGCTGACGATTCTGGAGTAGGAGCAGCGAGGTGCGGGCGACGGTGTCCAGCGGTTTGAGACGGCCGTTGAGCAGGACCGGGATGCGGCCGAAGTCCTCGGTGTCGAAAGCGGTGCGGTTGGCCGGCAGGAGCAGCGTCGAGGCGACGTAGGCCAGGGCGAGGAGGCCGGCGAGGAGGGGGAGGAGACGTTTCATCGGGCGCGCGGGTCAGGCTTGGGCGGTGCGGCGGCGGGCGAGGAAGCCGGCGAGGCTGAGGGAGAAGTGGACGAGGAGGCCGAGGCCGGACATCAGGCAGGCGATGTAGGGGATGAGCCAGCCGGGGTTGCGCACGACCTGGAGGACGGTGGTGCGGTCGTTGTTCTGGAAACCGGCCTGGTAGAAGGTGTAGCCGCCGTGGCGCAGCGGGTTGTTCATGAAGATGCGGACCTCGCGGTCCTCCTTGCCGTCGGCCGAGCGGAGGCGGACCTGGCTGGAGAAGTTGCGCGGGATCTCGGTGCCCGGGTACTTGTCGTGGCGGAACTCGAGCAGGGTGAGGGCGAAGTCGAGGTAGGTGCGGGCGCGGCGCAGGGCGATGGTGTAGGTGCGGCCCTCGTGGGTGAACACCTGCGCCTCCGGCAGCGCGAGGCTGACAAGGACGGTGCCGACCGCCGCCTGGGCCCCCCGGATCTCGACGAAGGCGGTGGGGCGGTTCTCCTCGTTGGGCCGGTAGGTGGGCTCGGCCGGCTGGACGAGCACCTCGGTGCCGATGCCGAGGGTGGCGGGCGAAGGCGGGGCGTTGGGCACCTCGCGGCGCAGCGCGAACATCGCGTTCTCGTGGAAACGCACCGGGATGATCGTGAGCGGGCAGCCGGGCAGGGCGACGGGCTCGCGGCGGGCGAGGCGCGACAGCGGCACGGCCCAAACCCGGTCGTGTTCCGGGTCCGAGGTGTCGACGATCGCCAGCTCGCGGTCGACCGCGCCCTCGATGTAGCCGCGGGTCTCGCCGGTATCCAGAGTCAAGTGGCTCTCGACGGAGAGCAGGCCGGTGATCAGCTCGCCGACGAGCAGCAGGACGATGCCGAAGTGGGTGAGGTGCAGGCCGCAGTTGCGCCACGTGAGCGTGAAGCGCTGGAACTGCGCGCAGAGCAGGTTGGCGAGGAGCAGGCCGCCCACGAGGTAGCCGCCCGGGAAGAACGGCACCGCGACCGAGGTCCCGGGGATCTGTTGCACCACGAAGAACGTGCGGAAGTATTTCTCCTGCACGGCCCAGATGCCGAGGTTGACCTGGTCGAGGGTCGCGATGATCACCAGGACCATCGCGAGGATGAGCAGCACGACCGTGAGCTTGAGCGAGGCGAGGCGGTCGACGAGCGAAAGAAGGAAGGCGCGCATGGGTCAGGGGGAGGCGGGGCGGACGGAGCGCAGGAAATCGAGGAAGGCGGCGCGTTCGGCGGCGACGGTGGTGTCGGGGCCGGAGAGCTTGAAGAACCACGCCTCCTCGCCGCGGTAGAGCACGGCCCCGAGCACGCGGGTGCGCGTCCCGCCCGCGGCGGGTGCCTCGCCGAGCAGGTCGACGGTGGTGAAGGCGAGGCCCGCGCTCTCGAGCCGGGCGGACTCGACGGCGAGCTGGGCCTCGGTGAGGCGGCCCAGACCGACCTGGCCGCGCCAGCGGTTGATGTTCTCGAGCAGCGGATTCTGGGCGGCGGCGAAGACGAAGACCGAGCAGTCCGCCTCGCCGGCGGCATTGCGCACCGCGAAGCTTCCACGGCGCATCGGACCGAGCGGCTTGGGCGCCCAGTGGTCGGGGGCGGCCCAGGTGATCGAGTTGGCGGCGGCCGGCGCGGCGGCGGATGGAGCCGGC
>JAEXPQ010000186.1 GCA_023446735.1 Verrucomicrobiota bacterium | reverse complement strand
GCCGTGCGCCGGCCCGCCGAAGCGCCGCCACAGCTCGGATACGACCGCGGCCCGCACAGCCGCCACCACGCGCTCGCCGGCGATCCGGGCCAGCCCCGCCATCCGGCGTTCGTGCGCCGGCGGCACGCCCGGGACCGGCGCGGGCGCCGGAAAACGGCGCGGCCCGTGGAAGGTCGTGGGCGGGGCATCGGTCGAGGGGCGGGTCGGATCCTTCACCGGAACGACCGCCTGCTGGACGAGGTTCTCGAGAAAACGGCTCACCCCGCGCACATGGCGGTCGAACAGGCGCGCCTCGGCGCCGTTGCCCCACAACTCGCCCATCCCGAGGATGAAGAAGTTCACCGCGACGAGCAGCAGGCTGGCCAAGGCCACCGCGAGCAAGACCTCGAGCAGCGAAAAGCCCGCGTGGATGCGATTTCGGCGGCCAAACCCGCCGGTCCGATCTCCGAGCGCCCAGCGCCACCGCGGTCCCGGACTCCGTGCCACAGTGCGCAACCATCCCGACCGATCGGAGACAGGCTCCGGCCGGGTCCTCAAGCCGCGCGGGGCGATCGCTTCGGGGGATGCGGGGGCCGGTTTCATGAGCGTTTCTCCGCCACGATGCCGCGCCGCCGGCGATCTTCCTCGATGCGTTGACGAGCCTCGTCGATCAGTTTGCCGCGTTCCACCGGCTCGGACCACTGCGGCCGCAGGACCGTCAGTCGCTCCGAGTGGTCCCGCCGCTCCTTCTCGCGCTCCATCTCGACCTGCAACTCGATCGTGAAGAGATCAGCGACCGGTGCCGCCTCGACCGAAACCGTCCACGACAGCTTTGCCTGCGTCGGCGTCGCGGTCGATCCCCCCTTTCCCAGCTCCTCGAGATCGGCCTGCAACAGCACCTGTTCACGGACCCAGCGTACTTCCTGCTCGAATTCACGGTCGGTGCGCACCGCCGCCAAACCCTCGACGATGTTCAGGTACGAGGCGACCAGAACGACCACCGCCAAGGAGAACAACGTCAGCGCCAGCAGGACCTCGAGCAAGGTGAAGCCCCGCGCCCGCGATCGTGCGACGCCGGGGGGCCGGCCGACACCGCGGCACAAGCACGCCGTCACGACCGCCCCCCTTTCTTCTCGTCGGTCGAAAGCATCTCGGCCCCGGTCCAGGGATCAACGATCACGCGGCGACGGCTGCGCTCCCCGAAGGTCAACTCCACGGCGAAGGCCTGGCAGGTGCCGTCCGGAAAGAAACGCACCGCCGACACCGCCCGGCGGGTCACCAACTCGCCCCGCACGAGGATGAAATCGTTGGCCGCCACCTCCTCGGAAAACGTCGCGCCGAACGAATCCTGCGCCGCCTCCGCGGCGATCCCGACGCGGGCTTCCCGGCCGCCGCCCCCGAGCACGAACGCCCGGGCCTCCTCGTCCCAGCGCAGCTCGATGGTCCGCCGGGACGCGAGAGCGAGCTCGCGCGCCTGCGCGGTCGCCCGCCAAAACGCCCCTTCGAACTCGTCCGCCGGTGAAGAGCGGCCGAGGGAATCCACACTCACCAGGAACATCGTGGCCGACACCGCCACCAGGGCGATGACGAGCAGCATTTCCAGAACGGTGAAACCGCGCCTATTGCGCGCGGGCACGCCACCGAACTCCGCACACGAGACCGTCCCGCCGCCGGCGGATTCGCCGGACCGAATTCCACCTGGTACCCGGCGCTCGGCCACCGCCTCTGGTCGAAGCCACCTCACCAGTTGCCGATGTCGTCGGCGGTGCCTTCCTTGCGATCGGGGCCGGCCGACCAGAGGTCGTAGCGATCCGAGTTCTTGGTGCCCGGATAGCGATAAAAATACGGCGTGCCCCACGGATCGGTCGGGAGCTTGCCGCCATCACTCTTGATGTACGGGCCGCGCCAACGGTCGGCGTTCATCGCCGGCGCCGTGGCGAGCGCCTGAAGTCCCTCCTCGGTCGTGGGATAGCCACCCATCGCCATCTTGAAAGTCGCCAGCGGCACCTCGAGGCTCTGCTTCACAAACATCTTGGCCACCTGCTCTTGGTTCTGGCCGAAGATCTTGTCTGCATTGAGCACCGCCACGCCCGCCAGCAGCGCCATCAAGGCTACGGCAATAAGGATTTCAAACAGGGTGAAAGCGGCGCGCCGCGAACGATACGTCACAGGGTGGCAAAGCATGGCGGCAGCATGGGACGCGTCTCGGCCGGGTCAAGTTACCGATCCCCCTCCCGCTCGTTCTCCTACTCCTACTCCTCGCCCTCACCCCGAAGGAAGACTCCCATCGGAACGGAAACGAGCAGGAGCTGGAGCAGGATATGGGAGCACGGGAACGATCCGTCCCTTCTGTTCAGCCCGCGTTTCCCGCCCCGCCCCACTCCGCCATTGCCCAAGCGGCGTTCGCCGGTTTCTCATCCTCCCTCCACCTCTATGGAACTCATCGACGGCAACCTTACCGCGGCGCAGATCGTCGCCGAACTCAAAGCCGAGGTCGCGACCATCCCCGGCCGCAAGCCCTGCCTCGCCCTCGTGCGCGTGGGCGACGACCCGGCTTCGGTGTCGTACGTGAAGAAGAAGGATCTTACCGCCGCCGAGATCGGGATCACCAGCCGCGTCATCCTGCCGCCCCTCTCCACCACCCAGGCTGAGCTCCTCGCCCTCATCGACCAGCTCAACGCCGACCTCTCCGTCGACGGCATCCTCGTCCAGTCCCCCCTGCCCAAGCACATCGACGAGCTCACCGTCTTCCGCCGCGTGGCCCCGCACAAGGACGTCGACGGCTTCCACACCCTCAACCTCGGCAAGGTCGCCCAGGAGGACGACACCGGTTTCGTCGCCTGCACCCCCGCCGGCATCATGGAGCTCATCGTGCGCTCCGGCGTGAAGCTCTCCGGCAAACACGTCGTCGTGCTCGGCCGCAGCCTCATCGTCGGCAAGCCCGTCGCCCTGCTGGCCATGCAGCGCAAGGCCTTCGCCAACGCCACGGTCACCGTCTGCCACTCGCAGACCGCCGACCTTCCCTCGATCACCCGCCAGGCCGACGTCCTCATCGCCGCCATCGGCAAGCCCGAGTTCGTCACCGCCGATATGGTCAAGCCCGGCGCCGTCGTGATCGACGTGGGCATCAACCGCGTCCCCGACGCGTCGAAGAAGACCGGCTACCGCCTCACCGGCGACGTCCATTTCCCGAGCGTCTCCCCGCTCTGCGCGAAGATCACGCCGGTTCCCGGCGGCGTCGGTCCGATGACCGTCGCGATGCTGATGAAGAACACCCTCAAGGCCTGGCGCCTCGCCCACGCCTGACCGCACGCCGCCGGGCGGTAGCCGTTTTCCGGTGGCACCGTCCCTCCCGCCCGGCCGCAGTTCACGGTTCACTCACAAACACCCCGCCGATCATCGCTTGCCGCGGCGCCCCGTTTCGCCTTCACTGCCGCCCGCCCCTCCCAGCCATTCCCCGAGATGTCGAAGCCCAAGATCCTCGTCGTCGCCGACCAGCCTGTTAACGTCCAGCTCCTGCGCCGCAAGCTGGAGCGCGAAGGCATGGAGGTGCTCTCGACCAGCCGCGGCACCGAGGCGCTCCAGATCTCCCTGGAACAGATGCCGGACCTCATCCTCCTCGATGTGATGATGCCCGACATGAACGGCTTCGAGGTCTGCCACCGGCTCAAGCAGTCGGTCGCCACCCGCTCCATCCCGGTCATCTTCATCACCGCCCGCACCTCGAAGGAGAGCAAACTCGAGGGCCTCAACGTCGGCGCCGTCGACTACATCACCAAGCCCATCGACCTCGACGAGACGGTCGCCCGCGTGCAGACGCAACTGCGCTTCGTCTCGATGAACCGCGAGTTGCTCGTCCTCCAGCGCCGCCTCTCCGAGGCCCGCCGCTCGGCCAGCATCGGCGCCATCACCCAGGGCATTTCGCACAACCTCAACAACCTGCTCGGCGTCGTCATCGGCTACCTCGACCTGATCAAGACCTACTACGACCGGCCCGAGCTGGTGAAGAAGAACGCCGAAGCCGTCGACCAGGCGATCAACCGCATCGTCGGCATCCTCCGGCAGCTGAGCACGGTCGCGATCAAGTCCCGCTTCGCCCTCTCGCAGATCCAGCTCCAGCGCCTGCTCGAAGATGTCGTGAAGCGCTACCAGTCCGAATACAAGATCACCGAGACGGTCACGATCGACAACCCGCTCGGCGACTTGGAGTTCAACACCAGCGTCGAGGTCATGGAGGAGGCGCTCTCCAAGCTCCTCATCAACGCCTGGGAATCCTACGGCGAGGACCACAAGGGCCCGCGGCCGATCGTCATCCAGACCGAGATCAACCCCGAGCATCCCGAGGGCGAGATGATCGAAATCCACATTTTGGACAAGGGCCGCGGGATCGATCCGAAGATCCGCGACCACATGTTCGAGCCCTTCACGAGCACGAAGCACACCGTCGGCGTCGGCATGGGCCTCACCGTCGCGCGCCACTCGCTGCGCAGCATCGGCGGTAATGTCGAGGTGCTCGACCGCCCCGACGGCGGCGTGTGCGCCACCGTGCTCCACCCCCGCAAGGCCGAACCAGCGTCCTGAGACGCGCGGGGCGCACCGGTTCGAGGTTCGGCGTTCGGTGCGGCCCGAAGCTGGCAGGCTTCGGGTGGGCGCGTCTCCTCGCCCAGGTCGAACACCGCTCAAAACCGGCAAAACGGTTCGCGCCCGGGTCGGGAAGGATCATGCTTGCCGCAACGTTTTCATCGCCACCGAGCCCGTCCCGTCGATCTCCCATGCCGGACCCCACCCGAAAGCTCCGAGTCATCGACTCTCCCGATCCCGAGCGCCCGCCCCCGGTGCCCGAAGAACCACGGCCGAAGCTGCGCCTGGGCAGCAAGGAGATCACGGAGGTCAACCGTCCCCAGGAAGCGACGTCGAAGCCGATCACGGTACACGCGATCCTGGCGGAGAATCTCCGGCACACCGTCCCCAAGGAGGCGCCGATGGACCTGCGGCGGCGGGTCTCCCGCCGCAAGCGCGACTACTGGACCTGCCTGCTCCTCGGTAACGCCTTCTTCGGTTCCGCCTGCCTGATCCCGGGCCCCCCGCTCCTGTTCGCCGCGGGTATCGCCGGGTGCACGGTCTTCACCATCGCCCTCACTTGGATCATGTGGCAGGTGATGAGCGATTACTGATCGCAACGCCGCCGCGCCCCCAGGCACGCCCGCTTCGGGCTAAAACAGCATTCCCGGCTCCGGCTGGGCGCCGACCTTGAGCACAAGGTCGACGGTGGAGGTAAAGATATTGCGGCGACGAAACGCCTCGGGCGAGGTGTCGAGCACGAGGGCGCGCAGTCTCGGATCGAGCACCCCGTCGTCGAAGCTCGGCTCGGCGAGGAAACGGTTAGGCTTGAGCGCCCACTCGGGAATGCCGGCGCCGACGTGCAGACACGCGAACTCGGCGTAGGCGGCCAGCCACGCATCGGCCACCGCGCCTTCGGGAAACTTCCCGCGCAGCAACCGCGGAGGCACGATCACGCTGCCGATGACGGAAGCCCGCACCGCGAGCGTCCCCACATGGCGGGTCCAATCGCGCAGGTTCCGCCGAAAGACCGCCTGCGAATCGCTCCACGCCGCGACATCCCCCAGTGTCTTGGCGTGCGAGATGGTCGGGGGTTTGCGGAGGGGATCCATGCGAGTACGCCCGCGAGCAAGCGCGGCCACCGGCGGCAAGACAACGTCCGAAACGGGCGCCGGACGCGTGGCGCCCGAGGCCCGGCCCAAGCACGGTGGGCGTCGGTCAGCGGTAGAGCGCCGTCACCGGTTGGGCGGTGAGCACGTTGTACTGACGCACGGCCAGCTGCCACCACTCGGCCAACTCCACCTGCGGGCGCCGCCACAGTTCGCGGTGCAGCCAGGTCATGCTCTCGGGGTCGAGGAGCAGCGCGCGTTTCTCGCGCGGGGAGAGCTTCTTCGGTCCCTCGCGCAGCAGCCGCTCGCGGAGTTTGAGGAAGTAGGCGCGCGTGGCCGCCGCGGGCCGGCGCTGGCGCTGGAGCGAGACGTGGAGCGCGTTGATATACGGGTCGAGCACGGCCTGGAGCAGGCCGTAGTCGTCGCGCAACTCCTCGATCGGGCGCATGTGCCGGTAGCACTCGGCGAGATTCTTCTCCAGGCGCCGCAGCTCGTACGGCGGCTGCGACTCCTCGGGGAAGAGGAACAAGCCCCACCGACGCGCGACCTCACCGATCTTCGCGCTCCCGAGGAACAGCGACAGCGGGATCGCGACGAGAAGCCCGGCCAGCACCGGCAGCAGCCACCAGAAAAACGACGGCAGCACGACAAACGCCGAGATCCCCCAGACCAGGCCGAACACCGTCTGGCCCCAATGCGTGAGGATCGCCTCGCGCCAGTCGTTGTCGTCCGCGCCGCGGCGCTGCGTCACCCAGCCCACGCCCTGCCCGAGCAGCGTGAAGACGACGAACTTCGCGTGGAACATCATGTTGATCGGCGCCAGCAACGACGAGAGGACCGTCTCGAGCAGCGCGCTCAGGACCATCCGCACCCGGCCGCCGTAGGCCGCCTGCCGCCCCTCCGGTCCCCATTGCACCACGACCCCCAGGACCTTCGGGAGGAAGAGCATGACGAGCGTCAGGCCGAAGAGGGCGAGGGTCTGCGGCAGCTCCCAGTAGTAGCCGAATGCCTCGATCGCGAACTCGTTGACGGAGCGTGTCGCCCCGGCGGAGACCTGGTCGAACACGTGGATCGTGCTCAAGAGCAGGAAAAACAGCCACAGCGGCGAGGCCACGTAGCCCATGATGCCCATGAACAGGTGCACGCGGCTCGCCCCGCGGAACCCCTGCGCGAAGAGCAGCCACGAGTGCTGGAGGTTGCCCTGACACCAGCGCCGGTCGCGTTTGGCACTGTCGATCACCGTGGGCGGCCCCTCCTCGAACGAGCCGTCGAGATCGTAGGCGAGCCACACGCTCCAGCCGGCCTTCGCCATCAGCGCGGCCTCGACGAAGTCGTGCGAGAGGATGCGCCCGCCGAACGGCTCCGTGCCGGGAAGGTCCGGCAGGCTGCAGTGCTCCATGAATTGCGCCGTGCGGATGACCGCGTTGTGGCCCCAGAAATTGCCCTCGCCCTGCTGCCAGTAGTTGAGTCCGGCGAGGAAGACCGGGCTGTAGAGCCGGTTGGCGAACTGCTGGAGGCGCGCGAAGAGCGTCTCGCCGCGCACCAGGCGCGGCACGCTCTGCAGGATGCCGACCTTCGGGTTGCGCTCCATCAGCTGCACCATGCGCACGAGCGAACGCCCGGTCATGATGCTGTCGGCGTCGAGCACCGCGAAATAGCGGTACTTGCTGCCCCAGCGTCGCAGGAAGTCGGCCACGTTGCCGCTCTTCTTGTTGATGCCCTGGCGACGCTTGCGGTAGAAGATGCGGCCGAAACCGCCGACCTGCTTGCAGAGCTCGACCCAGGCGAGCTCCTCCTGGATCCATTTATTGGGGTCGGAGGTGTCGCTGAGGATGAAGAAGTCGAAGTTCGCCAGCTTTCCCGTCTCCTCGAGCGAGCGGTAGATCACGCGCAGGCCCTCGAACACGCGGCTGGAATCCTCGTTGCAGACCGGCATGACGACGGCTGTCGGACCGAGGGGGGCGTCCGGGTCGTCGGGCAGCGAGCGCTGGATGCGCCGGAAATCGCCGCCGCGGTTGATGACGTAGAAGCCGAACAGCGCGTGGGTGAAGCCGGTCGCAACGTGCGCGAACAGCACGACGAAGAGCGCCAGGACCACCCACTCGATCGGGCTCATGTGCCCGGGCCGGGCGCCGCTGCTCCACAGCAGGTCCGCCATGAACCAGGTGGCCAGCGAGGTGAGCAGGAAGATCGTCGTGAAAAAGAAGAACCGACGCTTGACCACGCGGCGGCGGTCGAGCTGTTCCGCGACGAAGAACTTGGGCTGGGAGGAAGGACGCATCGGCTCAGCGGGTCAGGGCGAAGACGATTGCCATCACCGTGGCGAACACCGCCCAGAGGAGCAGCAGGCGGATCAGCGGCCAGCGCTCGAGCGTCTCGAGCGTGTCGCCGGCCGCCTCGGGCAGCACGCCCAGGTCGATGTCGCGGGGCACCATGTTGGACACGGCCATGTCCGGCCCGGCCTGCAACGCGCTCTTCTCCATCGCCACGCGCGCCTCGCGGGGCGTGCTCTCCGGATCGAGAAACGCGTAGGGCCAACGGTTCGGCAGGTCGCTGAGCAGCATCGCCACCCGGGCCTCCGCCGCAAGGCGGTCGCGGTCGGGCCCCTCGCCCAACTGGGCCGCGAACCAGGCCTGCATGAGCCGGTCGATCTCCTCGGCGGCGAGGGTGACGGGGTCGAGCGCCGGGTGCGCCTCGTGCCGGCGCGCAGCGCACTCGAGCACGCGCTCGATCACGCGGCTCTGGTGCAACCGGTTGTGGATGCGGTGGGCGCGCAGGTAGTCCTCGACGCGCACATACGCCGCGTTCCACTGGTCGAGGGTGCCCGTGCGGGGCTGGAAGCCGCTCAGGCGGGACAATCCCACCGGCGGTCCGCCGGAGGCGGAGATGGCGGCTTCGTCGCTCAAGGCTGCCAGCGGTAGCTCCAGGTTTCGGACAGCACGTCGTCGCCCTTGCGCAGGAAGGCGCGCAGCTCGACCGGGCGGCCGCTGCCGTCGGGCTTGAGCTCGAAGGCCAGGCGCCACGAGCTGTCGTTGCCGTTGCGCTGGGTGTTCACCCCGGCGAGCACGGCACCCTCGCCCACCGAGACGACCCCTTCGACGCCATCGGCCAGGCGCGCGAGCATGGCGCCGCCGAAATCGACGACGACCCGGCGCAGCTCCGGCTGGCCCAGGACCGTGGAGGGCCGCGGCGCGAGCCCCGCCCCGGCCGGCGGCCGCCGGCCAAGTTCGGTGAGCCAGTGCAGGTCGTATTCGAACTGGTAGGGCTCGCCCACCGCCGGACATTTTTCCGGGGTCCAGAACGCGACGATGTTGTCCATCGTCTCGTCGGGCGTGGGCAGCTCGATCAGCGCCACCGAGCCGCGGCCCCACTGGCCGACCGGCTCCACCCACACGCTCGGGCGCTGGTGGTAGTGGGCCTCGAGATCCTGGTAGTGGTCGAAGTTGCGGTCGCGCTGCAGCAGGCCGAACCCGCGGACGTTCTCGGCGGAGAGGAACGCCGTGTTCACCTGCTTCGGGTTCTGCACCGGCCGCCAGAGCCATTCGCCGGAGGCGTGGGCGATCAGCAACCCGTCGGAATCGTGCACCTCCGGCCGGTAATCCCCGTTGGTCGTGCCGGAGTTCTCGCCGTGCCAGAACATGCTGGAGAACGGCGCCAGCCCGAGCAGGCCGATCGGTTCGCGCAGGTAGACGGTCGCGCGGACGCGCATCACGGTGTCGTCGCCCGGCCGGATCGTGAAGCGGTACGCGCCGGTGACCCGCTTGCTGTCCATGAGCGCGAACACCACCAGCTCCTTGTTGTCGGTGGGACGCTGCAGCCAGAACTCGCGGAAGATCGGGAACTCCTCGCCCCCGGGCGCCGCCGTGTCGACCGCGAGGCCGCGGGCGGAGAGGCCGTAGTGCTGCCCGCGGCCGAGCGCGCGGAAGTAGCTCGCCCCAAGGAACACCACGAGCTCGTCGAGGTACTCGGGGCGGTTCAGCGGGTAGTGCACCCGGAAGCCCGCGTAGCCCATGTCCGGCGGGATCGACTTGTTGAAGTTGTTCTTTCCGTAGTCGAAAAATTGGCGCTTGAACGGGAACGCCAGCTCCCGCTTCCCGTCGATCTCGTGGATCTGGACGGTCTCGTGGAAGAGCCAGCCGGGATGGAAGAACTGCACCTGGAAGGGTAGCTGCTCCTCGCGCCACAACGAACGGTCCGTTCGGAAACGGATGTCGCGATGCTGATCGTAGTTGATCTGCGGTGGCAACAGCCAGTCGGGCACGCGCTTCGGCTGGGGCTCGTAGGGCTTGGCCGCGAGGTTCTTCGCCCGGTACTGCAGCTCCTGGTAGTCGAAGCCGTACTCGTTCTCGGCGCGGGCGGCCACGAGCCCGAGGGCGAGCAGCGCGAGCGCGATCCCGACCAGGGCCGGCCGGCGGTCCCGCGGCGACACCGTCGTGCCGAGCGACGCGATATTACGGTGACGGTCTCCGTCTGCGGGGGTGTTCGTTGGGGACATGATCAGAGGAAGAAGTTGCGCTGCTTGTCGCTGATGGGGAGCTGGGCGCGCTCCATCACCAGCAACAGGTCCTCCCACACGGTGCGCTTGGCGCGGTTGGAGTTGTTCCGCAGCAGGTAGGACGGGTGATAGGTAACCATGACCGGCCGGCCGGCAAACGTGTGCCAGCGCCCGCGCACCTCGCCCAGGGCCTTGAAGCTCCCGGCGCCGAGCAGCCCCGCGGCCGCCGTCGCGCCCAACGCCACGATGACCTCCGGCTGCACGATCTCGAGCTGCGCCTTCAGGAACGGCAGGCAGTAGGCCATCTCCTCGGCGGAGGGCGGGCGGTTGCCGATCTGCTCGACCCCGGGCGGCGTGGGCATCGCGGGCCGCCAGTTCATGATGTTGCCGATGTAGACCTGGCCGCGATCGAGGCCCATGGCCTTGATCATCTTCGTGAGGAGCTGCCCGGCGGCGCCCACGAACGGCTCGCCCTGCACCTCCTCCTCGGCGCCCGGCGCCTCGCCGCAGAAGAAGAGCTTCGCGTCGAGCGTGCCCACGCCGAGCACCACTTTCTTGCCGGGGCGCACGTGCGCGCGGCAAACCGTGTCGTTCTCGACGAAACTTTTCAGCCAGGTCCAGCGCGCCGTCTTGTCGCCCGCGGGCAACGCGAACGCCGGCGACGGAGGAATCGCCTCTCCACCGCCCGGAAGCGGCGCCACCTTCGCGGCCGGTTTCACCGGCGCACTGTCGGCGAAAAGCGACGGACCGCGCGGGGCCGATGGTGCCGCTGGCGGCGCGGTCGGTGCCGGCGTCGGTGGAGAAAAGGCCGGGGCCTTGCTCTCGGTCCGCGACGCGGCTCCGGAGCCGGCGCTATCCGCCCTCGGCGCTCCGGCCTGCGGCCGCCGTTCCTCGCCCTCCGGTATCCGCTCTCCGGCGTCCGTCTGGGCCCGCGCGACCGCCGCACGCACCGCCGCCAGCGTGTCCTCGCCAATCGAGACGGTTTTGTCGCCGTCCGCCTTGCGACGCCGCAGCTCCTCGGCCACGGCCAGCAGTTGTTCGCGCAAAGCCATGGATCAGCTCTGCCAGATCGGACGCACGGGGTCGGTCGCCGCCTGCGGATTGCGCGCCGCCTCGTCGCGCAACGCGAGCAGCCGGTCCACGTACTTGGCGAGCATGTCGAACTCGAGGTTTACGCGGTCGCCGGCCTTGCGCCCACCGAGGTTGGTGACCTCCATCGTGTGCGGGATCAGCCAGATCGAAAACCATTCGTCCGTCACCTCGACGACGGTGAGCGAGACGCCGTCGATCGCGATGCTGCCCTTCGGCACGAGCAGCCCGCGATGCTGAGCCGGATACCGGACGCGCAGGTAGCGGTCGGCCCCGCGCGGCTCGAGCACGGCGATCTCGCCGGGGCCGTCGACATGGCCCGTCACGAAATGGCCGCCCATCTTCCCGTCGGGCCGGAGACTGCGCTCGAGGTTGACCACGCCACCCACGCCCACGGCCGCGATGTTGGTCAGCCGCACGGTCTCCTCCAGTAGGTCGAAGCTCAACCGGCCCGCCTCCCGCGCGACTACCGTGAGGCAACAGCCGTTCACCGCGATGCTGTCGCCGACGGTCGTGCCCGACACGACCACGGACGCCTCGACCACAAGCCGCCAAGCCGCGGCCTGGTGCTCGAAAGCGACGATACGTCCGACTTCTTCGACGATGCCCGTGAACATGGCCCGCAAGCATCGGCCTCCCTCGGCGCCCTGCAACCGATTTCTGGCCACCCGGACCGCGGCTCCGGCCCCATTTACCGTTGGCGCGGCGGCGGTCCTCGCCTCACTTCACCCCGAGCTTCTTGAGCTTCGGCGCGATCACGGCCCGGCAATACCCTTGGTTGGGATTCCGGCGGAAATAGTCCTGATGGTACGCCTCCGCCGCGTAGAAGGTCGCAAGCGCCACGATCTCCGTCACCACCCGGTCGTCGAGACGAGCCTGCAACGCCGCCTTGGCGGCCTCCGCGGCCCCGCGCTGCGCCTCGTCGGCCCACAGGATGATCGAGCGATACTGCGTGCCAACGTCAGGTCCTTGGCGGTTGAGCGAGGTCGGATCGTGGATCAGCCAGAACTTCTCCAGCAACGCCGCGTACGAGGTCCGAGCCGGGTCGAAATCGATCCGCACCACCTCGGCGTGGCCG
Source organism: Verrucomicrobiota bacterium (assembly GCA_023446735.1). Lineage (GTDB taxonomy): Bacteria > Verrucomicrobiota > Verrucomicrobiia > Opitutales > Opitutaceae > CAJCBL01. The sequence goes on along the minus strand of JAEXPQ010000186.1, from coordinate 1,966 downwards.
GTCTCCCCCGAGCATACGGCCTCGTAGGTCGGGTTCCGGGTCGAACCGCCGGCATAGCCGGACACCACGCCCACCACGCCGGGCTGCGCCTCGAAGTACGCCTCGAGACACCAGAAACACCCGCCGCCGAAATAGGCGGAAGCGGTGGGCGCGGGCGAAGGCGATGGAGCGGGGTCGGCGTTCATGGGAGATGGGACGAGGACGGCGAGGAACACCAAGAGGAGGGTGCGAACCAGGGCGGCCATGGCGGCATCCTCCGCACGCTGTGCCCCGCCGCAATCCAGGCGCGCATTTCGCAGCGCGACCCGCGCCCGCGCCGGCGCAGCGTGAGTTCCCGTCATGCCTGCGACCGGCCGGCCGTCACGGCGCCCGGGGCTCGAGGTCGGCCAGCACCGCCTCGATCGGGCGCAGTTGGTCCGCCGGGAAGAACGAGTTGATCCGCGTCACCACTTGTTGGATCAGCCCGTCCGGACAAGAGGCGCCGCCGGTGATGAGCAGGCGCTGCGGCCACCGGGAGGAGAGGAAGGCCCGCCGCTCGACCCGCCCCGAACGCGGATCCTCCGGGTGGTACGGATAGACGAAATGGTCGATCTGCTCCGCGGAAACGATGTCGCGCTCGGACTGGATGTAGTGCGCCGCCTCGCCGAGCTTCGCCTCGCAGAGGCGGAAGAGCTGAAAGGTGTTCGAGCTGTTTTTGCCACCCACCACCAATGCGCCGTCGAGCGGGCCGTCGAGCGCGCGGGCGAGCGCGTCCTGGTTGACCTGCGTCGCGTAGCAGAGCGTGTCGCCGCGGCTCTCCGAGAACAGGTGCTCGCCCACCGCCGCCGCCCCGAAACGCTCGGCGTACGCGCCCTCGATCCGGTCGATGATGCGCAGGGTCTCGTTGCGCAGCAGGGTCGTCTGGTTCACGACGGCCACCCGCTGCAAATCGCGCACCGGATCGAAGTCCGGCGTGCAGCGGCCGGCGAACGCGGCCGCGAAGGCCGCCCGCGCCTCGCCCGGCTGCGCCGCGCGGATGACCGCCGCCAGCTGTTCGGCCTCGCGGGCGTCGCGGATGATCAGCGACGGCGCGTACTTCGCGCTGTTGGAGAACGTGGCCTTCGTCTCCTCGTGCTCGTGCTTGCCGTGGATGATCACGGTGTAGCCGAGCTGGCCGTAGCGGCGCGCCGCCTTCCAGACCTTCTCCACGAGCATGCAGGTCGCGTCGTGCCGGTTGAGCTCGATGCCGCGCTCGATCAGGCGCCGCTTGTCGTCGTCGGTCGCGCCGAAGGCGGGGATCACGACGATGTCGCCGCGCCGCAGATCGTCCCAGAGCAGCCGCCCGGTGGCCGGATCCGCCAGCGGCCGCCCTTTGTCGCTCTGGAGGAAACGCAGGCCGCGCGCGAGCAGGTCCTCGTTCACGAAGGGATTGTGGATCAGCTCGCTGAGCATGAACACGCGGCGCCCGGGATTGTCGGCGATGGTCTCGTAGGCGCGCTCGATCGCGTTCTGCACGCCCAGGCAGAAGCCGAAATGGCTCGGCAGCACGTAGCGCACGGGCCCGAAATCCAGCTCCGCCGGCGCGTCCGAGCTGCGCTCCTTGGTCCGCTTCAGCCGCTTGATCGCCTCGCAGAGCGCGCTCTGGTAGAGGCGGCTCGCGCCGCTGTCGACCCGGTACACGGCGGTGTTGCGCTGGCGGTCGGTGCGGAAGCGGAAGATGTAGTCGTTGTCGCGATGGTTCAGGTACGGGATGCGGATCGAATGCTGGCGCACCCGTGGCAACGCCACCGCCAGCTCGGGCGTGAGCCGGCCCTCGGCGGCCAGCGCGGTCATCTCCATCAGGCTGAACCGCGCCCACTCGGCTCCGTCGGCCGGCAGGGCGCCCCGGCCGTTCTCGACCAGGGCCAGGAACAGCTCCGTGCCGGCCGCCGCACCAATGCTCACCGCGGCCGAGCGGTCGCCCGCCACCGCCTGCAACGCGGTCGCC
>JAEXPQ010000172.1 GCA_023446735.1 Verrucomicrobiota bacterium | reverse complement strand
GAGATCTACGCCACCGGCGTGCACCCGTACGACGGCAAGGCCGTGCCCGTGGCGCGGACACGCGAGGAGAAGGAGGCGCAGCGCAGCTTCTTTTTCTGGTACAAGCCGGAGTTCCGCGAGGCGGTGCGCGCCTCGTTGCAGCGCTTCGGCCTGGAGCGCTTCATCAAACCCCTCCTTGGCGACGCCGGGCGCCCGGTCGCCGGCCCGCGCCGTCCGGATGAACGCGTACATACGACCGACAGGGCCGGTTTCGCCCGGAACGGACCGGAGCTGGACGCGGCGCCCGGGCCGGGCGGCGGCCGGCACTCCCGGCACCGGCGCCCCGACCGAGGGTGAGCGCCTTAAAGGCGCTGCAGCTTCGCCATGAACGGCGTCGGCCCGCCACGCTGGTACCCGAGGCGGCCGATCTCCGTGCCCGCGTCGTTGAGCACCACGACCGTCGGGTACCCCTCGATACCATACTGCTGCTGAAGGCGGGAGTTCTGGGCACGCACGTGGTCGGGCAACTGGCTGCGGCGCGGGAAGTCGAGTTTCACCAGCACGAGACTCTCGCGGGCGAAGTCGCGGAACTCGGGCGTGCCAAGGATCTCGGCGTCGAGCTTCATGCACCAGCCGCACCAATCCGAACCGGTGAAAAGAAGAAGAACCTTGCGGCCGGAGCCGTTGGCGGCGGCGAGCGCCGCGGCGTGGTCCGTGGTCCATTCGCCCGCGGTGCCGGTCGGCGTGCGGGGACGGTGCGCCGTTTTGGGGGCGAGGGGCTGCGAACGCACCGCGTAGTCGGCGCCGGGGCTCTTCTGCGAAACGACCACCCCGTTCTCGAGACGGATCACGTTGTCGTCGTAGGTCAGGACGGTGAGCGTGCCGCGTTCGAGCCTGCTCTTGGGTTCGCCCTTTTCGGCGATCACCGCGGCGAGGGTGTCGCCGTTCTGGACGGCGCAGAGGGGAAACGCACCGGCGAGGGCGACGAGAGCGAGAAGGAGGTGTTGGCGCATGGTTTGGTGCGCGGACTATGACGCGCGGCCGCCGAATTGCCAGCAGGGCGCCGCGGCGGCGGACGCGAGCGGCGCAAGTTTTGCTGGTTTTCGCCCACAGGGAACGTGTAGACCGGAATGCTTGTCCCGCTCTTCGCACATGAAAATCACCCGATTCTTGGTTCTCAGCAGCATGACCGCAGCGCTCTGGTGGGTCGCCGGTTGCACGTCCCACCGCGTCGAAGCCCCGGCCGGCCGGCCGGTCGAGGAGATGAGCCCGGAAGACCCGGGTTTCGTCGTCGGCACCGGCATCGAGTCGCAGGACCTGGTCGCCGTCTCTGAAAAGATGGTGCGCAGCATCCTCGCGCTTCCGCAGATCGCGCAGGCCGCAACGCCGCCGGTGATCGTCCTCGATCCCGTGCTGAACAAGACCCGTTTCCCGATCAACAAGGACATCTTCCTCACCCGCATCCGCTCGCGCATGAACGCCTCGGCGGCGGGCAAGATCCAGTTCCTGGCGCGCGACCGCCTGGCCGTGCTCGAACGGGAGCGGGACCTGAAGGCCTCCGGGGCGGTTGCCGGCGACACCGAGCCGAAGACCCCCGCGCTCAAGGGCGCCGACTTTTTCCTCACCGGCTCGCTCGAGAGTATCTCGACCCGCACCTCCCAAGGTCAGAGCGACTACATCCTCTACAGCTTCCAACTCATCGACGCGCGCACGAGCGTGATCGTCTGGGAGGACTCCGCCGAGATCAAGAAGCAGGGCCTCGAAGACGCCGCCTACCGCTGAGATAGGTGCGATCCCGTTTCGCCGCCCCACGCCGCCGATGCAGGAAGCATCTCCCGTCCCGCCCTTCACCGCCACGTGCGTTGCCGATTGGCGCCTCCGCCTGGGTGCGGCGGCGCTGGTGGGCGCTTTGCTGTTCGCCGGTTGCGCGTCCACGCCTTCGGCTCCGCCCTTCGTGGCGACCGGAGATCCGGTCGTCGACGGCAACGCCCGTCTGCTCGCCGCCGCGCCCCAGGACAGGCCGCTGTGGGAATGCCGGATCGGGTTGGAGGCGCTGCGCCGCGGGGACTGGACCGAGGCCCGCGACAAGCTCGACCGGGCCATCCTCGCACAAGGCGGCATCCTCGGGCCCCGAGCCGACGCGGCGCAGGCCCGCAGCCTCTTCCATCGCGAGGACCGCAAGCTCTTCGTCGGCGAGCCGTACGAGCGCGCGCTCGTCTATTTCTATCGTGCCATCCTGTATTGGATGGATGGCGAACCGGACAACGCCCGCGCCTGCTACCACACCGCGCAACTGCTCGACGCATCCGCCGAGGAGGCACACCGCGGCGATTGGGTGCTGCCCGATTTCCTCGCCGCCCTCGCCAGCGCCAAGCTGCAGCTCGACTGGGCGGAGTCCTTGTTGCGCGCCCAGCAGAACTACCACGGCACCCTGCCGCCCCTCGATCCGGCGGCCAACGTCCTGGTCTTCGTCGAGTTCGGCCGCGGTCCACGGAAGTACGCCGGAGGCGAGTATGGCGAAGTGCTCCACTTCCAGCCCGGCACGGCCCTCGCCCGCACCGCGGTTCTGCGGATCGACGATCGCGTGGTCCGCATGGGACCGATCGATGACGTATCCTACCAGGCCACCACGCGCGGCGGCCGCGTGATGGACCAGATCCTCGACAACAAGGCGGAATTCAAAGCGACCGCCGACAACGTCGGCGATGCGGCGCTGGTCGGCGCCGCCATCAGCGCCTACCAGCCGCGCAGCCACCGCAGCGACGGCCTTACTGCCGGTCTCGCTGCGGTCGGTGTGCTCAGCAAACTCGTAGCGGCAGCGACCACTCCCGAAGCCGATACCCGTTGCTGGGACAACTTGCCGAACAACCTCGGTTTCGCCGCGCTCAAGCTTCCACCCGGCGAGTACGCCGCAACGGTAGAGTTTCTCGCTGGCGACGGCCGGGCGGGGCCTGTCGCGCTCCGCTCGCTCCGGTTTGTAGTGCCGAATGCCCCGAACGGCGCGGTTCTGTTGGTCAGCGAGCTGTCGCCATGAGGGCTTCACCCCAATGAGTCGGTCGCGTTTTTTCAGAGCGAAGGCCCGGGTTGTTGAAATGTAATTTACGGATCAAGGGTTGCGCGCACTTCCCGCCGCTGGCTTATTCCCCCTTTAACAACCAAAGCCTGCACCATGGCATTTCTGACTTCGGCTACCCCCACACCGACCGTTTCGTCGCGCTCCGCCACCAAGGCTCCCAAGCTCAGCTTCATGGCTTCGCAGGCGATGGCGAAGCAGAAGGCTTACGAGAAGCGGGCGAAAAACTACAAGATCCCGCTCGAGGCCTTGGCGATCTTCACGGCGCAACTTGCCGCATTGCTTTCGGCCGGCCTGCCGTTGGTCTCCTCGCTCGAGGCGTTGCAGGAGCAAATGGAGGATCCGGTGTTTCGCGTGATCATCCGCGACGTGCGCCTTGAGATCTCCGCGGGCAGTTCGTTTTCGGCCGCGGTGAAGAAATTCCCGAGGGGGTTCCCGTCGCTCTTCATCTCGATGGTCGAGGCGGGCGAAGCCTCCGGCAACCTCGCCGAGATCCTCCAAAAGGTCGCCGCCTATTTCGAATCGACCGTGAAGCTCCTCAAGAAGGTGAAGTCGGCGATGGCGTATCCGATCGCGGTCATCGGTTTGGCGGTGGTGCTCGTGAACGTGTTGCTGGTCTTCGTCATCCCGGTCTTCGCCGAGATGTTCTCGGGCTTCGGCTCCGAACTGCCGCTGCCGACCCAGATGATGATCGACCTGAGCAATTTCCTGCGGCCGGCTTTCGGATTCCCCGAGTTCTTCACGAAGATCAGCATCGTGCACATCGGCGTGGCGCTGTTCGTCGTGTGGAAGATCTGGCAACAGTTCATCCGCACCCCCCGCGGCCGCGAGTTCAAGGACAACCTCGTGCACCGTTCGCCGATCTTCGGGCCCCTCTCCCACAAGATCACGCTGTCGCGATTCTGCCGCACCTACGCGACGCTCATGCGCTCCGGCGTGCAGATTCTTCGCACGCTCGAAATCGTATCTGCGTCCTCCGGACGAACCCAGGTCGAAAAGGCCTGCGTCGAGATCGCCAAGCACATCAGCCAAGGCGGCCAGATCTCCGATATCCTCGCGACCAACCCTTACTTTCCGCCCATGATGAAGCACATGGTTCGCGCCGGCGAATCGACCGGCAACGTCGATGGCATGATGAGCAAGGTGGCCGACTTCTTCGACACCGAGGTCGACGCCACCGTGGCCGCGCTCACCTCCCTGATCGAGCCCTTGCTGATCTGCTTCCTCGGCGTATTCGTCGGCAGCATCGTCATGGCCATGTTCCTGCCGATCTTCAACCTCGCCAACGTCGTCGGCGGCTGATTTGGCTATCCCGCCAAGCACCGGAGTCCTTCCCCGACTCCTGTGCTTGCCCTTCCTCGCACCCTGTCGTTCTCTCGCCCCATGCCTTCGGTGCTCATCGTCGACGACCTCACCTCCATCCACGAGATGTTGGAAGCGGTCATTCAGCCCATCGGATTCACCGCCGCCTTCGCCACCGACGGGAACAAGGCGATCGAGAAGTACAAGGCCGAGAAATTCGATCTGGTCCTCGTCGACGTGAAGATGTCTCCGATGGACGGCATCTCGCTTCTGCGGGAGATCAAGAAGGTCGATCCGAAGGCCGTCGTAGTCGTGATGACCGCCTACGCGAGCACGAACTACGCCCTCGAGGCCCTCAAACTCGGAGCGTTCGATTTCCTCCAGAAGCCGTTCAAGGTCGATGAGCTGATTTCGGCGCTCAAGCGCGGGGTCGAATTCAAGCAACTGGGCATCACCCGCACCAAAAAGACCCAAGCGGCCGGGCCATCCCCCGCAGCCGGCGACAGCGCCGTAGCAGCCGACCAGCTCGAGGCCTTCGTCGTTGGCGAGAGCAAGAAGATCAAGAAGATCGGCCCGCAGATCAAGAAGCTCACGACATCGAAGACCCCGGTGCTCATCATCGGCGAACCGGGAACCGGCAAACGGGTGATCGCGGAACTCATCCACGCCCAAGGCTCGGCCGCCGGTTCCCCGTTGGCCCGCTTCGATTGTTCGTTGTCCTCGGAGGACGAACTGCGCGAGGGCCTCCTCGGGCCGCAAGGCCAGGGCGGCTCGTGGATTGACCAGGCCAAGGGGGGCACGCTCTTCCTCGAGCAGGTCAACGCCCTTCCTCTCTCGGTCCAGAAGGCCCTGGTGGGCGTTCTCCGCGCGACCGGCAGTTCCTTCCGCCTGTGCTGCAGCAGCACGGAGGATCTCGAGAAACTGATCGACCAAGGAAAATTCCACGACGAGTTGTTCTACCGCATCGGCGCGTTGCCGCTGATGCTCCCGGCGCTGCGCGAACGCATCGAGGATCTGCCCCAGTTGCTCAAGAACTTCGCGACCTCGATCAAGAATCCGAGCTTCGACACCAAGCAGGTGGAATTCACGCCCGACGCTCTCGCCGCCCTTTCCGCCTACCGGTGGCCCGGCAACATCTCCGAGCTGAGCCAGGTGGTGGGTGCCGTCGTGTCGGAAGCCGATTCGAAGACCATCACCGCCGCGCAACTTCCCGAACGGCTCCGCGATCTCAAGGACTTGCCAACCCTCGCCGCCCACCTGGCGGAGGAGGAGAAGGTCTACATCGAGCGAATCCTGCGCGCCTGCCGAGGCGACAAGGCCAAGGCCGCCAAGATCCTCGGCATCGAAGCGGCCAGGATCGGCTGATCCCGCCCCTCGGCCCGGAGGCACTGGCCTCGCGCGGCCCCTTCTCCTTCACTGCGGCCAAGCCCGTGGCCGACTTCCCGCTTGCGCCGCCCCGCGGCGCTTTTCACGCTCCGCGAAATTTTGCCATGCCGAAGCGCACCGACATCGAAACCATCCTCATCATCGGCGCAGGGCCCATCATCATCGGGCAGGCCTGTGAATTCGACTATTCCGGCACCCAAGCCTGCAAGTCCCTAAAGGAGGAAGGCTATCGCGTCGTGCTGGTGAACTCCAACCCGGCCACCATCATGACCGACCCGGAGTTCGCCGATGTCACCTACATCGAGCCCCTCACCGTCGAGATGCTCGAGCGCATCATCGAGGTCGAGAAACCCGACGCCCTCCTGCCCACCCTCGGAGGCCAGACCGCGCTCAACCTCTCCATGGAGCTCGACAAGCTCGGCATCCTTGAGAAACACGGCGTGGAGATGATCGGCGCCAAGCCCCCCGCCATCGCCAAGGGCGAGGACCGCCAGCTCTTCAAAGACGCGATGCTCAAGATCGGCCTCGACGTCGCCAAGTCCCGCACGGTCCACACCCTCGACGCCGCCCGCGCCGCGGCCGACTTCATCGGCACTTTCCCGCTCATCATCCGTCCCTCCTTCACCCTCGGCGGCACCGGCGGCGGCATCGCCTACAACCGCGAGGAGTTCGACACCATCGTCCAGGGCGGCCTCGAGGCCTCTCCCACCCACGAGGTCCTCATCGAGGAGTGCCTCCTCGGGTGGAAGGAGTACGAGATGGAGGTCATGCGCGACCACAAGGACCAGTGCGTCGTCATCTGCTCCATCGAAAACTTCGACCCGATGGGCGTCCACACCGGCGACTCCATCACCGTCGCCCCGGCGATGACGCTCACCGACAAGGAGTATCAGGCGATGCGTGACGCATCGTTCGCCGTCATCCGCGAGATCGGTGTCGAGACCGGCGGCTCCAACATCCAGTTCTCCATCGATCCCAAGACCGGCCGCATGGTCGTGATCGAGATGAACCCGCGCGTTTCCCGCTCCTCCGCGCTCGCCTCCAAGGCCACCGGCTTCCCCATCGCCAAGATCGCCGCCAAGCTCGCCGTCGGCTACTCGCTCGACGAGATCCGCAACGACATCACCAAGGAGACGCCCGCCAGTTTCGAGCCCACCATCGACTATGTGGTGACGAAGATCCCGCGCTTCGCCTTCGAGAAGTTCCCCGGCGCCAACTCCACGCTCACCTCGGCCATGAAGTCCGTCGGCGAAGCGATGGCGATCGGCCGCACCTTCAAGGAGTCCTTCCAGAAGGCGCTGCGCTCGCTCGAGATCGGGGCCCGCGGCTTCGGCGGCGGCGGCAAGTTCGGCGACTACAACGTGCCCGACGAGCAGACCATCATCGCCAAGCTCGGCACCCCCAACGCCGAACGCGTCTTCTACATCCGCTACGCCTTCAAGGCCGGCTTCTCCGTCGAACGCATCTTCGACATCACCGCCATCGATCCGTGGTTCCTCACCCAGTTGAAGGAGATCCACGAGATGGAGGAACTGCTCAAGACCAAGCTCCTCGCCGACCTCGACGCCGGCACCATCCGGCGCGTCAAATCCGCCGGCTTCTCCGACGCCCAGCTCGCCCACCTCTGCGGCGCCCCGCTCAAGACCGTGCGCGAACACCGCCGCAAGCTCGGCGTGAGGACCACCTACCGGCTCGTCGACACCTGCGCCGCCGAGTTCGAGGCCTTCACCCCGTATTATTACTCTTCCTACGGCGACGAGAACGAGGTCATCCGCTCCACCCGCCCGAAGATCATGATCCTCGGCGGCGGGCCCAACCGCATCGGCCAGGGCATCGAGTTCGACTACTGCTGCGTCCACGCCTCCTTCGCCCTGCGCGAGCTCGGCTACGAGACCGTCATGGTCAACTCCAACCCCGAGACCGTCTCCACCGACTACGACACCTCCGACCGCCTCTACTTCGAGCCGCTCACCCTCGAGGACGTCCTGGAAATCTACGAACAGGAGCAGTGCCAGGGGGTGATCGTGCAGTTCGGCGGCCAAACCCCGCTCAACCTCGCCACCGCGCTGAAGGCCAACGGCGTCAACGTCATCGGCACCAGCCCCGAGTCCATCGAGCTCGCCGAGGATCGGAAGCTCTTCGCCGGCATCCTCGACAAGCTCGCCCTCAAGCAGCCCGCCAACCGCACCGCCCTCACCGAGGAGGACGCCCTCAAGCACGCCACCGAGCTCGGCTTCCCCGTCCTCCTGCGCCCCTCGTTCGTCCTCGGCGGCCGCGGCATGTTCATCCTCTACAGCCTCGAGGAGATGCGCGCCGTCATCCGCCAGGTCTTCGAGGTCATGCCCGACAAGCCCGTCCTCATCGACAAGTTCCTCGAGGACGCCCACGAGCTCGATGTCGACTGCATCTCCGACGGCGAGACCGCCATCATCGGCGGCATGCTCGAGCACATCGAGTTCGCCGGCGTGCACTCCGGCGACGCCGCCATGGTCATGCCCCCGCACACCCTCTCGAAGGCCATGCTCGAGCAGGTGCGCCAGGCCACCATCGCCCTCGCCAAAGCCCTCAACGTCGTGGGCCTCATGAACGTCCAGTTCGCCATCAAGGACAGCGACCTCTACGTCCTCGAGGTCAACCCGCGCGCCTCGCGCACCGTCCCCTTCGTCTCCAAGGCCATCGGACAACCCCTCGCCAAGCTCGCCGCCAAGTGCATGGCCGGCAAGAAGCTCTCCGAGCTCGGCTTCACCCGCGAGCTCACCCCGCGCCACTGGTGCGTGAAGGAGGCCGTGTTCCCCTTCAACCGGTTCCCCGGCGCCACCATCAACCTCGGGCCCGAGATGCGCTCGACCGGCGAGGTCATGGGCCTCGACGACGATCTCGGCATCGCCTTCGCCAAGACGCAGATGGCCGCCAAGCCCGCCCTGCCCGTCCAGGGCAACGTCTTCCTCTCGGTCAAGGACGCCGACAAGGCCCGCGCCGTCGACCTCGGCCGCCAGCTCGTCGCCCTCGGCTTCAGCCTCTTCTCGACCTCCGGCACCGCCAAGGTCCTCGTGGAAAACGGCGTGCCCGTGACCCGCATCCCGCGCCTCGACGAGGGCCGTCCCAACGTCGTCGACATGATCAAGAACGGTCGGATGCAGCTCATCATCAACACGCCCTCCGGCATGATGCCCCGCCAAGACGAGAACAAGATCCGCACCGCCGCGGTGCAGAACAACATCTCGATCATGACGACCATCGCCGGCGCCTTCGCGGCCCTGCGCGGCATCAAGGCGATGAAGCAGAAGCGCGTCGGCGTCCGCTCCCTCCAGAGCTACGTCGGCAACGTGCTCTAGTTTCGCCGACACAGCGGTCTTGCGCGGGCACCAGCGGTCTTCCGCCGATGCCCGCGTTTTCTTTGCCCCCGGCCACGCCCTCCCCGGCCGTGGTCGCTCTCACCGGCCGCATCCGCCCAGTCGGAACTCGCAACATGATCCGCCACAAGTTCCGATAGCCGGTGGCACCATGACCATCGCCGCCGGTTCGTGACTTTCGGCTGCTCGACTCGGCACAGCCCGCCGGACAGCATCCCGGCCATGTCGCCCCTGCTCCAAGTCGACCACCTCTCGAAGGCCTACGGCCCGGTGCGCGCCGTCGAGGACATCAGCTTTGCCGTGCGCCCGGGTGAGATCTACGGCCTACTCGGCCCCAACGGCGCCGGCAAGACCACCACCATTTCAATGATCTGCGGCCTGCTCCGGCCCGACGGCGGCATGATCTCCGTCGCCGGCCAGCCGCTCGCGACCGACCCGCAGGCGGCCAAGCGCCTCATGGGCGTGGTGCCGCAGGAGCTCGCGCTCTACGAGGAGCTCAGCGCCGCCGAGAACCTCGAATTCTGGGGACGCCTTGCCGGACTCGAAACGAAGACCGCCCGCGCCCGCACGGCCGAGATGCTCGCCGCACTCACACTGAGCGACCGCGCGAAGGACCCGGTGAAGACCTTTTCCGGCGGCATGAAACGCCGCGTGAACCTCGGCTGCGCGCTGCTGCATCGCCCACGCCTCATCCTCCTCGACGAGCCGACCGTCGGTATCGATCCGCAGGCGCGACTCAACATCCTGGAGTTCGTCCGCAGCCTGCGCGCCGAGGGCGTGGGCGTGCTCTACACCACTCACTATCTCGAGGAGGCCGAATCGCTCTGCGACCGCATCGGCATCGTCGACCACGGCCGCATGCACGCCGAGGGCACGCTGCGCGAACTGCAGGAACGCCTCGGCGACCAGGGCATCTTCGTGCTCGAGGGCGCGTGGGCCGGCGCGCAGCCCGACACTTGGCCGGGCCTGCGCGGCCACTACCGCGTGCTCCAGCACACCGACCGCCAGCTCGTCGTCGCCGCGCTCACCGAGCGCGACCCGGCCGACTGCCTGCGCGAGCTGCTCGCGCTGCCCGTGCGCGCCGAGAACGTCACGCTCAAGCGTCCGAGCCTCAACGACGTGTTCCTCCAGCTCACCGGCCGCAGCCTCCGGGAATGACCGTCATGCTCGCCACCTCCGTCTTCCACGCCTGCGGTAGGGCCGCCGCTCGCCGGCGGACCGCCGCACCACCGCTCTCGTTCCGGCTCACTCCCCCTGCGGTGGCACCCGCTGTCGAACCGATCCGGACACAAGGTCCGACCGTACCACCAGCAGCCGCACCGGGCGGCGCGACATCCTAACCCGCCATGCTCCGCGCCCTCCTCGCCAAGGACTTCGTCCGCACCCGGCGCAACCCGCTGCCGTGGGTCATCTTCCTCCTCGCGCCGCTCTGCGTGGCCGGGATCATCGGCTACGCCTTCGGCGGCGGCGCCCGGGAGCAGAAGATCAGCCGTATCCGCTTCGCCCTCGTCGACGAGGACAACACCATCGTCTCCCGCTTCCTGCGCGGCGGCCTCAACCAGGGCAACTTCGGCGGCGAGCGCCGCTCCGAGGTGCCGCTCGAGCCCGTGCTCCTCGAGCGCGGTCCGGCCCTCGCGCAGCTCAACGACAACGAGCTGAGCGCGGTCGTCGTCATCCCGGCCGGCTTCTCCAGCGACTTCCTCGCCGGCAAGAAGGTCACGCTCGAGCTGGTCAAGAACCCCGCCGAGTCGATCAAGCCGACGATCATCGAGGAGGGCCTCGGCATCCTCACCGCCGGACTCGACGGCGTCGCGCGCAACTTCGCGCCGGACCTCGCCGAGTGGCGCAAGGTGCTCGAGGGCGAGGCCGACCTCGAGCAGGTCGGCCCGCTGCTCACGCAGGCCGGCAAGAAGCTGCGCTCGCTCGAGTCGTTCCTCAACCCGCCGCTGGTCGGCTACACGAAGCCGGGCGACTCCGCCCCGGCCACCACCGGCGGCAGCACGGGCGACTCCGGCCGCGGCTTCAATCTCTTCGGACACCTGCTGCTCGGCATGGCCGCGATGTTCCTGCTCTTCCTCGGCGGCACGGGCATGGGCGACCTGCACCGCGAGATCGAGCTGCGCACGCTCGCCCGCTACCAGACGCTGCACGTCTCGCTCACGCCGTTCCTCACCGCCAAGGTCGTGTTCACCGCCCTGATGCTCGTGCTCTGCGCCGTGATCATCCTCGGCAGCGGCATGCCGGCGTTCGGCGTGACGTGGCACCAACCGCTCGCGCTGGGCGTGCTCACGACCGCCTACGCGCTGTTCGTGGCCGGCCTGATGTCGGTGTTCGTCGCGTGGATTCCCGACCAGCGCAAGGCCGACCCGGTGCGCTCGATGGTCAGCATCGTGCTCGCCATGGCCGGCGGGTGCGCGTTTCCGCCGGAGATGCTGCCCGAGTTCTTCCGCGCGCACGTGATGCCGCTGCTGCCGACCCACTGGTACGCCTCCACCGCGCGCGCCGTGGAGTACGGCGGCGCAGGGCCCGTGGCCTGGTTGCCCGCTGCGCTCAAGCTCGTCCTCGCCGGCGCCGCGCTGCTGGCGCTCGCCGCGTGGCTCTTCCGTCGGCGTTTCGCGAAAGGCGGTCGCGCATGAAGAACATCCTCTCCATCGGCCACAACGAGCTGCGCCTCTTCCTCAAGAGCCGCACCGCGTACATCTGGCTGTTCGTGCTGCCGCTCGCCTTCGTGGCGATCATGGCGCGCTTTTCGTTCGGCGACGGCAAGTCCTCGAACCGCTTCCCGCCCGTCCTCATCGAGAACGCCGACACCGGCTTCCTCGGCGACGTCTTCGTCGACGTGCTCAGCGCACAGGGCCTGTGGCGCCTCGATCCGGCGAAGGACCAGAAGAACAAGCCCGTGCGCATCATCCGCATACCGGCGGACTTCACCGAGCGCGTGCTCGCGAAGCGCGCCGCCAACGTCGAGCTTGCGCCGGCCCCCGGCAGCGCGGATGCCCAGGGCGACGCGCTACTGATCGAGGCGCGGCTCCTGCGCGCGCTCGTCGCGCTCAACTCGCACCTGCTGGAGACCTCGGCCGCCGGCACGCCGGCCGTGGCGCAGGCGTCCCTGCCTGCGAATCCCGCCACCGCGGTCCGCTCCGACCTTAAACCTCAACCTCCAACTTCAACTCCGGCTCTCCCGCCGAGCTGGCCGCCGAGCGAGGCGGCGGTGCGCGCCGCGTTGGCCAAGCCTGCGCTGGTCACGCTCGACGCCAAGTTCGCCGGTCGCGACCCGATCCCCAGCGGCATCGGTTTCTCGCTACCGGGCAACCTCGTGTACTTCCTCACGATGAATCTGCTGATCTTCGGCGGGGCGACGCTGGCGGCCACCCGCCGCAGCGGCGTGCTGAAACGCCTGCTCTCGCTACCGGTGCGTCGCGGCGAGCTGATTGCCGGCCAGCTCTACGGCCTCTGGTTGCTCGGCGCGGTGCAGATCGGGTTCCTGCTGCTCGTCGGCAAACTCGTCTTCCACCTCAACCTCGGCGCGAACCTGCCCGGCGTCCTCCTCGTGCTGCTCGTTTACGCGTGGGTCGCCGCCGCGTTGGGTCTGCTGATCGGCTCGTTGCTCGACGCGCCGGACCGCGTGGTCGGCGTGTGCGTGCTGGCCAGCATCCTCATGGCAGCCGTGGGCGGCTGCTGGTTCCCGCTGGAACTCGCACCGGAGGCGCTTCGCACGGCGGGACACTGCGTGCCGACCGGATGGGCGCTGGATGCGCTGCACCGGTTGATCAGCTTCGGCGGCGACCTCGGCTCGGTCGGGAAACCGCTGTTGGTGCTCGTCGGTTTCGGTATCGCCGCCACCGGAGCGGCAGCTCGTTGGTTCCGGACCTGACGGGCCCCTCTCGTGCGCCGCGGCAAACGCCAAGGCTTTCGACCCGGCACGACAGAGCCAGACTCCTGCTGGGTTCCGCTACACTGCGCACCGCTTTGCCAACGAATGTCTCCTGTCAACCATCAGCCGGCGCCGAAATAGCACAATCCCGCCAGCCCCCAAGCCCAAGATCAACCCGACAGTGGCTGGCTCAGGCACTTGAATCTCCAAAGGGTAGTAGTGTATCTCGCTCGTTCCGATCTGGGAATAGCTTGCCGCGATGATCTGCCCACTGAAGTTCTGCGAGTTGTTTGGGCGAGTGACAGCAGCATTGGGCGCCAGAACACTTCCATAGATTAGCTGGGAGCCGAGCGATACCGACGTAGCTTCGGCAAGATTGAATAACACGAACTTCGAAGCACCCTCTCCCTTATCCTGGAGATTCCAGTTCCCGAAGTTCACAACCGAGCCCGATACATCAAACACAAGGCCGGAAGTTGCACTCAATGTTCCGTTGATTGTCACCTTTGATAGACCGGCAAACTGAGAGGCCGTGAGGTCGACTAACGTATATCCCGAGGCCAGATTAACGGTCAACTCCGTGTAGTTATTGCTCCAAGTGTAGGCATTGGCTCGCGTCGCAATACTCGGCGCTAGCGATGCAACCAAAGTCGCCGATTGGCGAAGCTCGCTAAACTGCTGGGCAAAATCAATTCCAGGATTGCGGGTGATATAGTCCGCAGCCTGTTCGATATTCGAAGTAATGGAGGGACTCGAATTGTATGCAGCTCCAGTAGCGGTGATCTGAAACTTGATCGGGTTAGTGGTGCCCCATTTGGAGGATGTCTCATTGGAGCGGTTCGTGTCCCAAAGATGGGTTCCCGCGATATTACCCAATGTCATCCATCCATTATTCTGAAGCTTGGCACTTCCCCCGCTCAAAGTGTTGAACCGCCCCCCGATCACCAGAGTGGTGTAATGCGCGTCGTTGGGATTCACCTTGTACAACCCCGGTCTCTCGTGACCAAACTCGACGTTACCAGAGGTCAGGGTCAGGTCCCCGCCAATAGCCGTCGCCCCGTGCACGTGCCCCCCCATTGTCATGTTACCCTCGGCAAAGACCGTGAAGTCGCTGACGAGGTAGCTGTTGATCGGGTTGAACGCGCCTGATGAGGAAACCGCTCCGACGGCAGAAACGAGCACAGCCAGCAGGCCCGACCGCAGGAAGCGGGCGGAATGGGAAGCGAAGATCGAGGCGGTTCTCATGCAGTTCGGGCGTTTAGGTCCGCGTGTGGTGAACCGCCCCAAAGTGCGAATGGCAAGTAAAACACCGGTACAAGTCGCAGAGGATCCAGCACGCTCGATCTGAAATCCACGCATGCAGGCAAACCGCCGTGGGCCGTCGAGACCCCGAGAGGTGCCACCTCCGGCCATTCGCGTTGGCCGCCTGCGGGGCGCGCCTTTCGGCATCGGGCTGACAAACACCCACTTAGGGAATCCACCCTAGAGACAACTGCCACCAGCGGCAGGCCCCTCGGCGCCACATTGCGGGCCCGCGAGACCGTCGAAGCAGAGAGCCTAATCACCCACCAAATCCAATCTAATACCTCACCCCCCCTACGCGGCACCAGTCGCAACGCCCCTGAATCTTGCCCCGGGGGTTCACCCGACGAGCGTGGCGGGCAACCGCCTGCCGTGGCGGAAGTCGTAAGGGTTTCGACCCGCGGCGCCCCACCGGAAGCCTCACGGCTTCCGCTACGGTGAAATGGCTCCAAGCGTCAAACCACCGGCGAACGGACAGGATGCAAGCGTTCGCCCGGGTTCGGCTTCGCCCCGGCCGCGAGCGCCGCCGCCATTTTGGTGGTGCCTTGGGCCGACGCTCCGCCATCAAGGAAGCATGACAGCGGGCAACGGCACCGTGCGGATCGTGGCCGACGACCGGGAGAATGCGGGCGGTGTGATTGGAGCGCTTCATCGACACGAGGATGTGGCGCTGACGGTGCGACGACTTCGCGTGGGCGATTTTCTTGTCGGAGAGCGCTGCATCGTAGAGCGCAAGACACTGGGCGACTTCGCGCGGTCCGTGATCGACGCACGGTTGTTTCGGCAGGCTTCAGCCATGGTCGGCGAAGGGCGCCGGGCAGTGCTGATCCTCGAAAACTGCGGAGCCGATCTCGCGAGCATGGGCGTGAGCCGCGAAGCGCTGCAGGGCGCGTTGATCACGGTGAGCGTCTTCTTCGGCCTCGCAGTGTTGCGCTCCCGCGACGCCGAGGAGACCGCCCGGCTGCTCGTCTACCTCGGGCGTCAGGCGCAGGCGCGAGTGGAGGGCGCACTCGGCCGCCCCGGCTATCGGCCAAAAGGGAGACGTGCCCGGCAACTCTACCTCCTCCAAGGCCTGCCCGGCGTCGGCCCCGAGCGCGCGGAACGCCTGCTGGAACGCTTCGGCTCGGTCGAGCGCACGATGGCCGCGAGCACCGAGGAACTCGGCGCCGTCGAAGGCATCGGTCCGCTGATCGCCGAGCGCATCCGCTGGTGCGTCGAATGAGGATTCCGCGCTGCGCGGAATCCTTATGGCGGCGCGCCGCGCGCCGCCTCAGGTTTTCGCGTCCGCGAAAACCTCAGTACTCGAAGCGGCCGCCGTAGGCCCAGAGGCCGAGGGCGGGGTTCGAAATGTAGAAGATCCGCTCGCCGTCGGGCAGCACGTTCCAGCCGTCCTTCAGCTTCGCGGGATCGTAGCGCTTGGTCATCGTCGCGAGGTCGGCGTACTGGAAGCCGGCGCCTTCGATCTCCTGCTTGGTGAGGTGGCCGGGGCAATAGGTGATGTCGAAGCGGCCTTCGCTGGAGCCGTGGATGAGGTGCGCGGCGGCGCCGAGGTTGTTCTGGAGCTCGGCGTTGGCCTTGGTGGCGGCGAGGGTCTGCGGCGTGCCGTGGTAGCCGTACTTGCGGATGAGGCGGTCGATCTCGTGGTCCTCGCCGAACTCCTTCAGGCCGGGCGCGAGGATGATGAGCTGGCCGCGGTCGGCCATCGCCATGCGGGTGCGGTAGATGGCCTTGTTGCCCAGCCACGTGCTTTTGAACTCGGAGGGATCGAGGTAGACGACGGCCTTCGCGATCTGCTCGTCGAGCATCTGGAAGTTCACCTCGAGCGAGAGCTTCGCGGCCTGGTTGAACACCTCCTGGTCGTCGCCGACAAAGAGGCCGCGGACCTTGAGCTGGCCATCGGTGGCGTCGCGGCCGACGACGGTGTGCACGTAGACGATCGGCAGGTGCTTGGTGAAGTTCTCGCCGGCGTAATTGAGAATCCGGCGCACGGGCGTGTCGGCGCGGCCCATCATGCGCTCCATGCCGTACGCGGCGCCGACGAAGTGGCTCTTGTTGATGCCCTCGGAGCCGCCGGTGCCGACGAAGATGTTCTTGTTGTAGTTGGCCATGCCGATGACCTCGTGCGGCACGACCTGGCCGATGGAGAGCACGAGAT
>JAEXPQ010000144.1 GCA_023446735.1 Verrucomicrobiota bacterium | reverse complement strand
CGGCAGGGGCGCGGCGCCCGCCGACGTCGGAGCAGGCACGTCATCGATCTTCGGTGACAGCGGCGGCGACAACGGGCTCTCCGCCCGCACCACATCCTGCCGCGACACCGCCTCCAGCAAAGTCCGGGCCCGGGCGGCGGCGTCGTCGGCCTCGCGTTGCCCCCTGCGCTCTTCTTCCACCTTTCCCTTGGCCATCGCGATTTCCTCCGCCGCCTTCCGCTCCAGCGGCTTCGGCTCGGGCCCCACCGCCACCTTGGCCGCCGGAAGCGAGGAGGCCACCGTGCTCTGCGAGGCGAAGCTCGCGCTGGAATAGCTCCGCTCCTTCTTGGCCGGCGCCGGCACGTAGTTGCGCGCCCGCTCCGCCGAAACCTTCGCCTGCTGCTGCACATCGAGCCGGAGGTTCCGGTTCTGCACTACCTGGGTGTTGGCCGTGAACGGCGCGAGCGAGTCGGAATCCTCCGCGGCAAACTGGATCACGATCGGCTCCTGCGCGGGCGGCGGCGCCTGCTCCTTCTCCGCCGCGGCAGCGGCCACCCGCATCTCCTCGGTCGTCGCGTTCTGCTCCGGCGGCACCTCGTCCTTCAGGCTCTCCGTCACGACCGGCGTGGGCGCCGGCGCCACGAAGGCCACCATCGGTTCGGGCGCCGGGACCGATGCGGTGCCCGCGGGCACGGGTAGCGACTGACTGCGACCGCCCTGCTCGGACTGCGCCGCGAGGCGCGCTACGCCGCCGCGGAACAACTCCGCGTGGCGGGTTCGAAACTGAAGATGCTCCGCCGTATCGGCCGGCGGCCACGCCAGACCACCGCCGTTGGGTTTCCACAGGAACGTCTGCGCCACGAGCGGGTTCGTCTGCGGCCAGTTCGCGAGCAAGGCCTCGAGATTCGCCGCCGGAGTCTCCGCGAGCTCGCGCATCAGGCCATCGCGGATCTCGGCCACGAGCAGCTCGATGTTGTCGGCGGCCACCTGCGCGCGTTCCCGCGTGACCGCCACGGCTCGGGTCGCAGCTTCGGTGCCGGCCTCGTCGATTCGCCGCTGCTCCAGCCACAGCAGCCGCAACGCCACCGCCCCGATCAACAGGGTCGGCACGAGGAGCAGCAACCAAGGCAACCAGACGCGACGGGGGGAATTCATGGATGGGTCTCAGGCTAGAAAAAGCGTCGGACCGAGGTCGAGGGCCGAGCGCGCAGCGTGGTTTGTCTTACGGATTCTTCGTGGGGAAGGGGGACGGCAGTGTCGGACAAGAGGTCCAGCGGAGGGCGGAGCTCCGCTTCCGCCGCTTCCAGCTCGTTCTCGTTCTCCTACTCGTTCTCGTTCTCTCGTCTTGAGCGTCTCCGGTCTCATTTGTGCGCGCCGCCCTGATTGAGAGAACGAGTAGGAGTAGGAGAACGAGAACGATTTCGAACCTTCCGCTCCTACTCCCGCTGCTGGTTGCGGGTCTGGTATTCGTCGGCGCGCATGGCCTTGCGCTTCTCGCGGTCGATGCCCTTTTCGGCGACCTCCTCGGCCTCTTTCCTGGCCCGCTCGGCGACGGCGGCCATCGGAACGTTGGCGTAGCTGCCAGCGATCACGCTCAGCTGCGCGCTGCTCTCGCGCATCACGCGGGCGGCCTCGTCCTTGCGGCCGGCATCGGCGAGGGCGATGGCCTGGCTCTTGGCTTCAGCCACGCGGTTCGAAGCATACTCGGTCTGGAGCCGGAGGTTGGCTTCGCTCTTCACGCGGGTCTCGTCGCGGGTGTAGCGCACCTGCCCCTCGGCCGCGAGTTCGCGGCGCGCGCCGTCCAGCGCATCGGCAAACACCGCACGGGCCTTGGCGAGCGTGCGCACCTCGTCGGCCTTCGCGGCCGGCACCTCCACCTCGACCAGGAGGAACTTCTCCTGTCCGCCGTAGAGCTGGTTCAACCCAAAGCTCACATTACGCCCGCGGCATTCGGCTTCGCGGCCGATCGAGCGGAGCACCCGCACGCCCTCGGGAAACTCGATGGTCACCTCGACCTGCTGCGCCACGACGTTGAGCACATCGCCGAGCTCCTTGGCGAAGATCTGCGGCAGGTCGCCGCTCTCGGCCACGTAGTAGTGGTTGCCGTCGCTGCGCTGCGCGAGCGCGGCCATGAGGTCCTCGTTGAAGCCGTCGCCGAGCCCGACCGTGGTGACCGCGATGCCCTCGCGGCGGAGCGCGGTGCCGAGCCGGCCGAGATCGTCGGGCGAGCTCGGGCCCACGTTGGCCATGCCGTCCGAAAGCAAGAGCACGCGGTGCACGAAGCCGGAGCGCTCCAGGTTCTTGCGCAGCTCGGCCGCGCCCTGCGAGACGCCGGCGAACAGCGCGGTGTTGCCGCGCGAGGTGATGCCGCGGATCTGGCGCTCCAACCAGGAGAGATCGGTCGGCGCCTGCGGCGAGATCAGGGTGGAGACCTCGTGGTCGTACACCACCAGCGAGAAGACGTCGCGGCGGTCGAGCCGGCGCAGCGCTTCGATCGCCGCCTCGCGGGCCTGGGCGATCTTGTCGCCGCTCATCGAGCCCGACCGGTCGAGCACGATCACCAGGTTGACCGGCGGGCGCTCCGCGGTGCGCGGCGGCCGGCAGCCGGACAGCCCGATCTTCACGATCGCGCGCTGCACCTCGTCGGCAGGCAGCACGGGCCGGTCGAACTCGATGCGCAGGTCGACCGAACCCGTGGTGGTGAGGGTCTTGGCGCCGCAGGCCGGGAGGAACAATCCGCCCACGGCCAGGGCCGCGGCGGCGAGAGCACGGAAAAATGAATTCGTTTTCATCGGCGCCAGTATCTCACGGAGCCGCCCGGAAGTCGTCAGGCCCGGGTCAGGGGTTTGTCAGGCGTTTGTCACGAAAACCGGGGCCGACGGGGAACAAACCCGGACCGGTGTTGTGTCTTAGCCGACGATTTTCTACCACATGCCCATCGCCATGAAATCCTCGCCCCGTTCACTCCTCCTGGCCGCGCTCGGCGTGGCCGTCGCCTCGGGCCTCGTCTTCTGCGTCGCGCCCCTGCGCGCCGAGGCCAAGGAAGCCAAGGACCGCCCCCTGCCGGAGCTCAAGATCGACCGCGGCTCGGTCAAACGCGACGACGACGCCCCGCGCAGCTACGCCCCGATCGTGAAGAAGGCCGCGCCCAGCGTCGTCTACGTGTTCTCCACCAAGACCGTGAAGAACCCCCACTCCGGCCTGCCGTTCTTCAACGACCCCATGTTCCGCCGCTTCTTCGGCGACCAGGTCCCCGACGACGAGGGCGGCCAGCGCTACGGAGGCCGCCGCCAGCAGCCCGAGATGAAGCAGCAGGGCCTCGGCTCCGGCGTGATCGTCTCGGCCGACGGCTACATCCTCACCAACAACCACGTCATCGACGGCGCCGACGAGGTGAAGGTCACCCTCGACGCCGGGAAGCGCGAGTTTGTCGCCGAGATCGTGGGACGCGACCCCAAGACCGACCTCGCCGTCCTCAAGATCGACGCCAAGGACCTCACGCCCGTGACCATCGCCGACAGCGACAGCCTCGAGGTGGGCGACACCGTGCTCGCCATCGGCAACCCCTTCGGCATCGGCCAGACCGTCACCTCCGGCATCGTCTCCGCCACCGGCCGCGGCGGCCTCGGCATCGAGGAATACGAGGACTTCATCCAGACCGACGCCGCCATCAACCCGGGCAACTCCGGCGGCGCACTCGTCGACTGCACCGGCCGTCTCGTCGGCATCAACACCGCGATCTACAGCCGCACCGGCGGCTTCATGGGCCTCGGCTTCGCCATCCCCTCCAACCTCGCCCGCTCGGTCATGGAGCAGCTCATCACCAAGGGAAAGATCGAGCGCGGCTTCATCGGCGTGAACCTCCAGGAGCTCAGCCCCGAGCTGAAGAAGGAGTTCGGCGTCGAGACCGGCGCGCTCGTCACCGGCGTCAGCCCCGACAGCGCGGGTGACAAGGCCGGGATCAAGCAGGGCGACGTGATCGTGAAGTTCGACGGCCAGTCCGTCGACGACCCGCGCCGCCTCAAGCTCATGGTCGGTCGCCACAATCCCGGCTCCGAGGTGAAGATAGAGGTCATGCGCGACGGGAAGAACCAGACCTTCACCCTCAAGCTCGGCGAGCAGCCCCGCGACCGCAAGACGCTCGGCGACGACGAAGAGGATGCCGCGCGCAGCAACAGCGACGAGGACACCCTCAACGGCGTCGGCGTGGCCGACATCACGCCTGCCCACCGCGAGCAGTTCAACCTCCCGCGCGACCTGAAGGGCGTGCTCATCATCGACATCGACACCTCCAGCCCCGCCGCCAAGGCCGGCCTGCAGGAAGGCGACGTGATCCTCGAACTCAACAAGCAACCCGTCGAGAGCGCCAAGCAGGCCGTGGAGCTCACCACCAAGCCGAAGAGCAAACGCACGCTGGTGCTCGTCTGGCGGGAGGGCGTCCGCCGCTACGTGATGGTCGACGAGACCAAGGTCGAGAAGAAGTAACCGTTTCCCACCGACATCGCTTGTCTCACCGCCGCCGGAGGCCCCGCCTCCGGCGGCTTTTTCGTCTCCGCGCGAAACCCCACCGGGCTCCCCGCGCGGCCGCGCTGGCCCCAAGCGCGGGGCGCACACCGCCGTAACCCAACTCGATTCGCCGCCCCACCCTCCCGCCGCACGCCTGCGCCGGATCGCGCCGGCCTCTCCCGCAAACGTCGCCATCCCCACCCACGCCCGCGACGGCGTCGAGGGCAACGCCATCCACCCGCAGGCGCGATGCGGCATCCCGCCTGCGCAGCTCCGCGCTCCGGCATTGCCTGCCCCGCTTCGCGTGTTTGTTCTTTCGGGCCATGTCGAAGCTCGACTCCCTGCGCGCCGCCCTCGCCCACTCGCCCGACAACGTCCCGTTGCTGCTCGTGTTCGGCGAGGCCTGTCTGGAGGAGTTCGTCGCCGACGAGGCCCGCACGACCTTCGAGACCGCGCTCCGCCTCGCCCCGACCAACCCCGCCGCCACCCTCGGGCTCGCGCGCGCCCTCCACCTGCTCGGCCGCGCCTCCGAGGCCATCCTCCGCACCGAGGCGCTCGTCACCGCCCACCCGCGACACTCCGCCGCCCACCTCTGGCTCGCCCGCTGGCTGCTCGACGATGGCAACCCCGCCGGCGCCCGCGCCGCCTACCAGAAAGCGCTCGCCCTCGAGCCCGCCGCGCAGGACGAGGCGCTGGAGCAGGCCCTCGGCGCCACCGCTACGCCGCCCCCCGGCGCGGCCGCGAAACAGATCCCGCTCACCGCCCAGGGCGCCCGGCCCGCCGAGCCCGCCGCCACCGCGAGCGACGAGGAGGAGCCCGGCGCCCTCGAGCGCGTGGCCGAGTTCGAACTCCCCACCGAGGTCGAGCGCCCCTCGCTCACGTTCGCCGATGTCGGCGGCATGGACAGCGTGAAGGAACAGGTGCGGATGAAGATCCTCTTCCCGCTCCAGCACCCCGAGCTCTTCAAGGCCTACGGCAAGACCGCCGGCGGCGGCGTGCTCCTCTACGGCCCGCCCGGCTGCGGCAAGACGCTCATCAGCCGCGCGGTCGCCGGCGAGATCAAGGCGCGGTTCCTCTCCGTCGGCATCCACCAGGTGATCGACATGTGGCTGGGCAAGAGCGAGCAGAACCTGCACGCGCTGTTCGAATACGCCCGCCGCAACGCCCCCGCCGTGCTCTTCTTCGACGAGGTCGACGCCCTCGCCGCCAACCGCACCGACCTGCGCGCCAGCGCCGGCCGCACCCTCATCAACCAGTTCCTCGCGGAGTTCGACGGCACCAACGGCGCCAACGACGGCGTGCTCGTCCTCGGCGCCACCAACGCGCCCTGGCACCTCGACCCCGCCTTCCTGCGCCCCGGCCGCTTCGACCGCGTGCTCTTCGTGCCCCCGCCCGACGAGCCGGCCCGCGCCGCCATCGCCGGCGTGCTCGCCCGCGGCAAGCCCGTGGAGAAGTTCGACCCCGCGGCCCTCGCCAAGCGCACCAAGGATTTCTCCGGCGCCGACCTGCGCGCCGTCTTCGAGCAGGCCTCCGAGCGCGCGCTCGCCGAGGCGATGAAGCGCGGCAAGATCGTCCCTCTCGGCACCGACGACCTCGTGCGCGCCGCCAAGGACGTGAAACCCTCCACCCGCGCGTGGTTCGAGAGCGCCCGCAACCACGCCCTCTACGCCAACCAGAGCGGCTTCTACGACGACGTCCTCGTCCACCTCGGCCTGAAGAAATGAACCCAGAAACGGCAGTTCGGGCAGGTCACAGAGACAGAGGAGAGACGGAAGGAGGGCACAGAGAAGAACTTGGTGTTGAATGGGCCGGATTTTTGGGGCTGCCCCAGCCGGTGAGTGTCTCTGAAGGCCCGTTTTCCTGCGAACTCTCTGTGATCTCTTGCCTTATCTCTGTGCCCTCTGTGTCCAACTTCTTCGTATAGGATGAACGACCCCGCCTCCCCCCACGCCGAGTTCCAGCGCGGCTGCCAGCTCTACGAACTGCGCCGCTTCGACGACGCCGCGGCCGCCTTCCGGCGCGTGCTCGCGCAGGATCCGCAGCACGCCTGGGCGCTGCACCAGCTCGCCCGCGTACTCTGGCGGCAGGACCGCGAGGCCGAGGCGCTGCCGCTCGTCCGCCAGGCGATCGGCCTCGAACCCGACGAAGCCGAGCACCAGATCCTCCACGCCCACGTGCTCGTGGCCCAGGAAAAGCACGACGACGCCCTGCGCGCGGCCGACGAGGCCGTGCGGCTCGATCCCGCGCACCCCGGCGGTTTCGCCGCGCGCGCCACCGTGCACAACGCCCGCGCCCGCTGGCGAGAGGCCGAGGAGGCGGCGCGGCAGGCGCTCGCGCTCGACCCCGAGTTCGACCTCGCCCACCACCACCTCGCGCACGCGTTGCGCCAGCAGGGCCGGGGCGCCGAGCAGGCCGAGGCGGTGCAGCACCAGCTGCGCCGCAACCCCGACGATCCCCTCGCGCACGCGAACGCCGGCTGGGCCGCGCTCGAGCGCGGCGAGGTCCGCCGCGCGCAGGAGCATTTCGCCGCGGCGTTGCGCCTCAGTCCCGAGTTCGAGTGGGCGCGCGAGGGGCTCGTGCAGTCGTTTCGCGCGCGCTCCCCGCTCTACCGCGCCTACCTCGCGTACTCGTTCTGGATGTCGAAACGGCGCGCCGGCCAGCAATGGGCCATCGTGCTCGGCCTCTACCTGGGCGCGCGGTTCGCCCGCGCGATCTTCACCGGCGAATGGCGCTGGCTCGGGCTGGTCGTGGGCATCGGCTACTTCGTGTTCGCCTTCTGGATCTGGGTCGCGCGCGGCATCGGCAACCTCCTGCTGCTGACCGACCGTTTCGGCCGACTCGTGCTCCGCCCGCACGAAAAGCTGGAGGCGCTGGCGATCGGCGGCGGCGCGTTCGGCGGGATCGCGCTCGCGGCCGCCGGCCTCGCCCTGCACCGCGGCGAAGCGCTCATCGCCGGCCTGCTGCTCGTGTTCTCCTGCATCCCGCTCGCCTGCACCTTCGACAACACGCGCGTCCTCGGCCGCTGGCTCTTCGGCGGCATCGCCGCGTTCGCCTGGGCGGTCGCGCTGGCCTCGGTCGCACTCGGCGCCGCGGCGGTGGCCGACACCGCCCCGCTGGCGCGCGCCGTCGACGCGCTCGTCACCCCCGCGCTGCTCGGGTGCGCCCTCACCTCGTGGATCGGCAACATCGGCGCGTTGCGCCAGAGCCGGTAGGCGCTCCGCCGTCCTCGCCCTCCCCGTCGCAACCGTTCGGAGACCGGCCCGACTCCGCCGGCCGGCCCACCCTGCAGGTCCAGTCGCCGACTGGACTCGTTGGAATCGCGCATCCTTCCGCGTCAGCACCCGAAAAAGAAACCGGCGGCCCTGCTGGGCCGCCGGTTGGAGAAGCGGAAGGTGGTTCGCAACCGCTCAGCCCTTGATCCAGGGCTGACCGGCGGGCAACAACTCGCGGCCAGCGAGGTCGTTGAGGATGATGCGGGCCATCATGTACCAGGCGGCCAACGCGCAGGCCATCAGCTCGTAACCGGCGATCTTCGTCACGGTCGGCGCCAGCTCCTCCGGGCAGAAGTGGGCGATATCGAGCAGGATGAAGCCGATGAGCAGCAGCGTGAAGGTCGTGGCCATCGCGCCGTGGATGCGCAGCGAGCCGATCCAGAGAATCACGGTGAAGAGCGTCCAGCCCACGAGGAACCAGCCCACATCGTGGTGAGACGCCTTGAAGACGCCGAAGTGGTTGCCGAGCAGCATCAGCGCGAGGCTGATCCAGAACGCGCCGTACGAGGTGAAGGCGCAGTAGCCGAAGTTGTTGCCGGCGGCCTTTTCCTGGAGGCCCGCGATCAACTGCGCGGCGCCGCCGAAGACGATGCCGAGCCAGATGACGGGTCCGAGACCGGCCCAGCCCACATTGTGGAACTGCAGCATCAGCGTCGTGAGGCCGAAGCCGGCGAGGCCGACGACAGCGGGATTACCTTGTTTCATGGAGGAGGTGGCGTTGCTCATGGGAAGTCGGGTTGGTGGACACAAAAGGTTCACGTTGGCGAACCGGACCCCGACTTGTCCAGCAACTTGCCGCAGGTCGCGCCATCCGACGCCATCGCTCGCGGGGCACCGAAGCCCGCCCCACCCTCGGACAGCCGTAACGGTTCACTCAAGCGCCACCCGCACCGGCCAGAAAGCGCCTCAACCAAGCCCGGCTTTGGCCCAAAGCCGGACCGACCGATTTCGGGAGACCCGAACAAGGCCCCAGGACCCAACCACCTCCCTGAGCACCAAGGATTTGGCCCCAGCCCGGTCGAGCCGATCGTGGCCTTTCTGCCAGCCGGCCTCGCCTCCGCACCTCACGCCCAAAGTACCCAAGACGCGAAAGACGTCAGGAGAACCGAGGCGCCGTGAGGCGGGGCGCACCAAGTTGAGGAGGAGGCCGGAGAACGCGCTACGAAGCGCGCTCCTTTGGGCCTCGTTGCATGGCTGTGCGGTCTGCCCCGGCGGCGGCCATCTCCGGGAAACGATGAACTTCTGGAACTCCCCCATCCTGCAAACGATGAAACTCCCGGTCCGATTATCTGCGGGTGCGCTGCTGGCCGCTCTGTCACTTGCCTCGTGCTTCGCCGCGGCGGAGTCGTCGCCCGTCACCGTCACGGTCGATCCGCGGGTCGAGTTGGTGGCGCTGACGCAGCACCTCGGCGGCTATGCGCAGCGGTTCAAGGGGCGGATCAACGATTTCGACCACCCGTACCTCAATGCGCTGCGGGCGCATTTCGCGGGCTTCACGGAACACGAGTCGATCAAGCGGTTGGCCGCGCTCGGCATCGGCGGGAGCGATCCGACCGGCATCGCGGTGCAATTGTCGTGGCCGAACGAAGTCGCGTTTCCCGGCCCGGTCGATCGGTCGAGCGTGCGAACGGATCGGGCCGTGGAGTACGCCGAGCAACTCCGGACCTTCGCCCGCGCGGCGGACTTCGCGGCGTTCTTCGCCGCGCACCAGGCGGACCACGAGGCGCTGATCGCGGACTTCGCGCGGACGGTCGAGCCGCAGGTGGTGGCGGATCGGGTCGAGCGGTACTGCGGCCTGCGGGCGTCGCGGTACATCATCGTGCTGGCGCCGTTGCTGGGGCGGACCTCGTTCGGGCCGCGGGTCGCCGCGCCGGACGGAACCGAGACCGCCTATGCGATTCTGCCGGCGCAAGGAGTGGTCGATGGGCGACTCTCGTTCAGCGACCCCGCCGTGCTGGCGGACGGAATCTGCCACGAGTTCGGCCACTCGTTCATCAACCCGCTGGTGGCGCGGCACTGGGCGGAGTTCGCGCCGCTGGAGGTGTTGATGGACCGGGTGCGGTACGCGCCGTCGATGAACTATGGACGCGACTGGAGGAACTGCGTGAACGAACACCTCGTGCGCGCGATGACCGCTCGGATCGTGCGGCAGCAAAAGGGCGAGGCTGCCTACACCGCGCTGCTGGCCCGGGAGAAGGGGCGCGGCTTCGCGTTCATCGAGGAGCTGTGCGCGGCGTTGGCGACCTTCGAGCGGCGCCGCGACACCTATCCGAATCTTGACCAGTTCCTGCCGGAACTCGTGCGGGTGCTCGCGCAGTTGGCCGCGCCCCCGGCGTCGACGGTCGGGCGTTGAGGCGCGGGCGAACCGCTGCTGCGCGCCTCAGGCGGCGACCTCGGCCAGCACGGCGAGCATGGCGGGGTGCAGCAGGCCGTTGCTGGCGACGAAGCGGCCACGGTCATCGCGCTGCGGTTCGGGTTCGCCGCGGTAGCCGGTCACGCGGCCGCCAGCCTCGCGCACGAGCAGCAGGCCGGCCATGACATCGTAAGGTTTGAGGTCTTTCTCCCAATAACCGTCGAGCCGGCCGGCGGCGACGTAGCAGAGATCCAACGCCGCCGAGCCGAGGCGGCGCTCGCCGCGGATGCGCGTGAGGAAGGCGGCCCACTCGCGCAGGTTGTTGTCGGGGTTGGTGTGCTTGTCGTACGGGAAGCCGCTGGTGATCACGGCGTCGATCAGCTCGGCCGTCTGTGTCACCTGCAACTGGCGACCGTCGAGAAACGCCCCGCCGCCGCGCACGGCGGTGAAGAGCTCCCGGCGGGTCGGATCATAGACGACGCCCAGCAGCGGCTCGCGCTGCGCCGTGGTGAGCGCGATGCTGGTGCAGAAGTGCGGGAGCTTGCTGGCGAAGTTCACCGTGCCGTCGATCGGGTCGACGTACCAATGGTGGCGGGCGGTCGCGCGCGGCGCGCCCTGGCCGCCGCCCTCTTCGCCGACGAGGTGGTGCTCCGGGAAGCGGCGGAGCAGTTCGCCCACGATGAACTCCTCCACCTCGCGGTCGGCGGCCGTCACGATGTCGATCCGGCTGGTCTTGGTCCGGGTGGGGATCGGCGCCGCGAAATGGCGCAGCACGATCTCGCCCGCCTGCCGGGCGATGGCCGAGACTTCAGCGAGGATTGGCTCCAGTTCCATGCCGGGACCGTGGACGCCAGCCCGCGGCGCGTCACCTCCGAAGCTGGGTTTCAGCGGCGGGCGTTTTGCCGCTCCCTTTTGCTGGGCGGTGTCCCCGTAACGGCCCGGCGGGACTGGCACCGCGCAGTCACTCCCGCCCGGCGGCGAGCGCCCCCCCGGTCGGGGTGGCTCGTCTGCGCCACCACCGTTCCGCGTTCGGGCTCGATTCGGACTGCCGTAAACGCGCCCTGTCGCTCGTATCGCTTCGCCTTCCGCCCTTGCCTCGAATGCGTGGAGACAGTTGCCTTTTCACCGGTCGCA
Source organism: Verrucomicrobiota bacterium (assembly GCA_023446735.1). Classification (GTDB taxonomy): domain Bacteria; phylum Verrucomicrobiota; class Verrucomicrobiia; order Opitutales; family Opitutaceae; genus CAJCBL01. Next base: position 20,117 of record JAEXPQ010000144.1, on the reverse strand, counting down.
GACCCGCAACCCCACACGACCGGTGGAAACCAGCCGCACACCTGAGCAGAACGCCCGCGCGCAGATCGACGCCCTGTTGGACGCCGCCGGCTGGGCTGTGCAGGATTACCGGGCCTTCAATCCCGGCTCTGCCCGCGGCATTGCCTTGCGCGAAGTGCCGCTCGCCTCGGGCCGCTGCGACTATCTGCTCCTCGTCGACCGCGTACCGGTCGGCGTGATCGAGGCGAAGAAAGAGGGGACAACGCTCTCCACCGTCGCCGACCAGTCCGGCCATTACGCCGAGAATCTGCCCGACTTTTTGGCTGAACTCCTGCCGCCGCACACCGGCAAGCTGCCCTTCGCCTACGAGTCCACCGGCGTCGAAACCTTCTTCCGCGACGAGCGCGACCCGGATCCGCGTTCGCGTCGCCTCTTCGCTTTCCACCAGCCCGAGACGCTCGCCGACTGGCTCACGCAGCCCGACACCCTGCGCGCCCGCCTGCGCCGCTTCCCGGACCTTTCGCGCAACGGCATGCGAGACTGCCAAGTCGAGGCGATCACCAGTCTCGAGAAATCCTTCGCCGCCGACCAGCCGCGCTCCCTCATCCAGATGGCCACCGGCGCGGGCAAGACCTACACGGCCTGCACCTTCGGCTACCGCCTGATCCGCCACGCCGGGGCGCGCCGTATCCTCTTCCTGGTCGACCGCGCCAACCTCGGCCGCCAAGCCAAGGGCGAGTTCGACCAGTTCGTTACGCCCGACACCGGCCGCAAGTTCACCGAGCTCTACAACGTCCAGCACCTCACCTCGAATCGCCTCGATTCCGTCGCGCGCGTCACGATTTGCACGATCCAGCGGCTCTATTCGATCCTGCGCGGCGAGGCCGAATTCGACGAGGATCTCGACGACAAGTCCGCCGCCGAGCTCAGCGCCGCCGACTCCCGCCCGAAGGAAGTCGCCTACAACCGCGCCGTCCCGCCGGAGTTCTTCGACTTCATCGTCACCGACGAATGCCACCGGTCCATCTATGGACTCTGGCGCCAGGTGCTCGAATACTTCGACGCCCACCTCGTCGGCCTTACCGCCACGCCCTCGAAGCAAACCATCGGTTTCTTCAACCAGAACCTCGTGATGGAGTACGGCCACGAGCGCGCCGTCGCCGATGGCGTCAACGTCGGCTACGACGTCTACCGCATCCGCACCGAGGTCACCGCGCGCGGCGGCAAGGTCGAGAAGGGCCTCTTCGTCGACAAACGCAGCAAGGAGACCCGCGCCCGCCGCTGGGAGCAGCTCGACGAGGATCTTGCCTACGCGGCCAACGACCTCGACCGCTCCGTCGTCGTCCCCTCGCAGATCCGCACCGTGCTCGCCGCCTATCGCGAGGCGCTCGGTACCGATCTTTTCCCCGGCCGCACGCTCATCCCGAAGACGCTCATCTTCTGCAAGGACGACTCCCACGCCGAGGACGTCGTCCACCTCGTGCGCGAGGTCTTCGGCCGCGGCAACGACTTCGCCAAGAAGATCACGTACAAGACCTACAACCCCGAGACGAAGCGCTACGAGAAGTCCGATTCGCTCATCCAGGAGTTTCGTACGTCGCCGCAGCTGCGCATCGCCGTCACGGTCGACATGATCGCCACGGGCACCGACATCAAGCCGCTGGAGTGCCTCCTCTTCCTGCGCGATGTGCGCAGCCGCGTCTACTTCGAGCAGATGAAGGGCCGCGGCACGCGCGTGCTGTCGCCCACCGATCTGCAGGCCGTCTCCGGCGCCGATGCCCGCGCCAAGACCCACTTTGTCATCGTCGACGCCGTGGGCGTGTGCGAGAGCGACAAGACCGAGTCCCGCCCGCTGGAGCGCAAACCGGGTGTCGGTTTTGAAAAACTCCTCCTCGGCGTCGCGCTCGGCAAACGCGACGAGGACAGCCTCGCGACTCTCGCCGGTCGCCTGTCCCGCCTCGACCGCGAGATCACGCCCGCCCAGCGCCAGTCGCTGGCCGCGCTCGCCGGCGGCCGCACGCTCGCGCAGATCTCCGGCGAACTCTTGCGCGCCATCGATCCCGATGTCGCCGCCGCGCAGGCCACCGGGCGCCCCGGAAGCAGCCCCGCGGAAACCACGCCCGAGGCGCTCGCCGCCGCCCGCAAACAGCTTGCCGCCGCGGCCTGCGCGCCCTTCGACAATCCGGTTTTTCGCGACGCCCTCGCCAAGACCAAGCAGGACGCCGAGCAGACGATCGACACCGTCACGCTCGACCAGGTCGAGTTCCAGGGTTTCGACGCCGCCGCGAAGGCCCGCGCCCAAGGCCTTGTCCAATCCTTCCGCGAGTACGTGGAGCAACACCGCGCCGAGATCACCGCGCTCCAGATTCTCTATTCACGCCCGTACGCGCAGCGCCTCACCGAGCCGCTGCTGAAGGAGCTGGAGAACAAGCTGCGCGACACCAACGCCGCGTGGACGGAGGAAACGCTCTGGCACGCCTTCGCCGCCACCGCGCCCGAGAAAGTCCGCGGGCGCTCCGTACCGAACCGCTTTGCCGACCTGATCCCTCTTGTCCGCTTCGCCCTCGCGCAGCAGCCCGTGCTCGAACCGTTCGCAGACTCCGTCCAGGCCCGATTCGAGGAATGGCTTCGTTCCAAGGATGCTGCAGTTTCCAACCATCAGCCTTCAGCTTCTCCCGTCGCCTCAACCTCAACTTCCGACTTCAACTCGAGCGCGGAGCCCGGCGAACGGGCGTTCAACCCGGAGCAACTGGTCTGGCTCCGCGCGATTCGCGACCACATCGCCACCGCCGTCACCGTTGAGCCCGACGACTTCGACTACGCGCCATTCTCCCAGCGCGGCGGCCTCGGCAAGGCGCATCAACTTTTCGGCGAGCAATTGCCGCAGTTGCTGGATGAACTCAACGCCGTCCTCGCGGCATGACCAAGCCTCTCTCCAGCAACCAACCTCCCGCGCCCCTCGGCCCCGATTACTCCGGTCTGGTGGGCGATATCGGTGCACTGCTGGATGCCGCTCGCCGCGCCAGCGTGCGTGCCGTCAATGCGTTCATGACCGCCACGTATTGGGAGATCGGACGTCGAATCGTGGAATTCGAACAGGGCGGTGCGAAGCGGGCCGCGTACGGCGAAGGCTTGCTCGAACGGCTTTCTCGGGACCTCACGGCGAAGCATGGCCGTGGATTTGCCCGTCCCAACCTCGTCCGATTCCGCCAATTCTACCAGGCATTCCCGTCGCCTGGAATTCGTTCGACAGTGTCGAACGAATCTCCCGCTCTGCCCCGGATTGGTTCGACGGTGTCGAACGAATCGCCGGTCGCCCCAGTCGCGCCGACACTGCCTGCTAAGTCCGACATCGGCGAGATGGGCCAGAAACCGTCTGGCAGATTCGCTCAGTCCCCCCTCTTCCTGTCCGACCTGGCCCGCGCCTTCCCGTTGCCGTGGTCTCACTACGTTCTCTTGCTGAGCCGCGCCCGCTCGCCCGAGGCATTCGCGTTCTATCACACCGAGGCGCTGCGCGGCGGCTGGTCGGTGCGGCAGCTGCGCCGACAGATGGACACCCAGTTCTACGAGCGCGTCGCCCTGTCGCGCAACAAGGCCGCCATGCTCGGCCGCGCCGCGAAGCCCGAGCCGGGCGACGCCGTCACCGCGGCCGAGGAGATCCGCGATCCGCTCGTTCTCGAGTTCCTCGATCTGCGCGACGAATACTCCGAGACCGATCTGGAGGAGGCCCTCGTTCGCCATCTCGAAACCTTCCTGCTGGAGCTCGGCAACGACTTCGCCTTCGTCGGCCGCCAACGTCGGCTGCGGATCGACGACGAGTGGTACCGCGTGGACCTGCTCTTCTTCCACCGCCGGCTGCGCTGCCTCGTCATCTTCGACCTGAAGCTCGGCCGCTTCACCCACGCCGATGCCGGGCAGATGCACCTGTACCTCAACTACGCCCGCGAGCACTGGATCCAGCCCGGTGAGAATCCGCCGGTGGGCGTGATCCTCTGCTCCGGCAAGGGCGAGGCGCTGGTGCGCTACGCCACGGAGGCGCTGCCGAACAAGCTCCTCGTGCGCGACTACCTCACCGCGTTGCCCGACGAGAAACTCCTCTCCGCCGAACTGGAGGCCACGCGCCGCCGGCTTGAGGCGCCGCAACCGAACCGGAGCCCGACCCAGCCGACCTCGGCCTCCGCCGCTAAGCCGCCCCGAAAGCGCAGGAGCCCGGGCGCATGAATTTCCTCCGCAAACTCTTCGGCAAAAAGTCGGCTGCCACCGCCGCGGCCACGCTCGCCACCGCGGCGACCGCCGCCACGACTGTCACGGCCGGCAGCACCGTCACGCGTGCCGATTCCGAGCCGGCCACCAGCCCGGCGCTGCCCGGCGCCACCGATCCATCCAAGGACCCGAACATGATCCGGGTCTTCGATGCCTACGGCCGCGAGATGTTCATCACCAAAGATCAGTGGCGCGACAGCGTGCTCGTCGGCCACCTCCAGAAGGTCTGGAACCAGCCCGACGAGCTTTACTCGGTCATCGTCCAGTCGCTCAACGACGGCTTCCTGGCCGACATGATCAAGCCGGCCGAGCAGTTCGCCAAGATCTCGCCCGACCCCGAGCGCGGCGCCGTCCTCCTCGGCGTCGTCTACCTCCAGAACAAGCGCCTCGACGATGCCGAGCGCGTCCTCACCGCTCACCTCCGCGCGCACGGCGAGGCGAGCTACGTCCTGAGCAATCTCGCGAAGGTCCACTCCGCCCGCGGCGACTCCGAACTCGCCCTGAAGACCCTCTGGCGCTCCCTCGAACTCGATCCCAACCAGGAAAACGCCTTCAGCTGGTACACCGCCCTCTTCAGCGAAAAGGGCGGGCCGCCGGCCGGTCTGGAGGCGATCCGCCGCGTCGCGGCCCTTCCGGGCAGCTGGCGCGCCCGCCTCTGGGTCGCCCACGATGCGCTCGACCGCCGCAGTCTGGACGAGGCTTTGGCCCTTTTCCGCGAGGCGCTCACGCTTGCCGGTAAACCGGTGCCGACCGACCTGCTCATGCAGATCAGCGGCGACCTCGGCAACCACGGCCACCTGCCCGAGATTCTCGACCTCGTCGCCCCGCACTTCGAGGTCGCCGTCCACGGCATCACGGTGGGCAACAACCTCCTCAAGGCCAACCTCGACCTCGGCCGGCTCGACGCCACCCGCGCACTCCTCGATCAGCTCTACGCGCAGAAACGCCCCGACTGGAAGGAGACGCTCGCCTTCTGGGACACCGAGCTCGCCAAGGCCCACGTCGGCTCCGTGCCCGCCGATCCCGCCGCCAAGCCCTCGATCTCCATGCTTGTGGGCGACGGCCCGGTCTGGCTGCCCGAGTCCTCGCCGGCCGCCGAACTCTTCCCCGCGCCCACCGGCGCGCTCGTGCGCGTCGCCTTCCTCGGCAGCACCGCCGAGGTGCCGAAACCGGGCGACAAGCCCGTGCATCAGATGAGCGACACGCCCGGCCGCCTCAGCCGCGCCCTGCCGGTCTTCCTCGCCGAACAAGTCCGCTTCCACGGCCGCGCCCAAGTCCGGCCGATCCTGCCCTGGCTGCTCGGCAACGCCCCGGCCTTCGTCCTCGGCTGCGTACCGTGGCCCGATGCCGGCGCCGCCCAGTACGCGCGCAACGGCGACACGCCGGCCGACTACGTGGTCGTCACCCACCTCAAGTCCGCCGCCGAGCCGTGGTCGGTTGAGCTGCGCCTTGTCCGCACGATCGACGCCAAGCTGCTCGGCACCCTCGACGCCTCCTTCCCTGTGGCCCAGCCCGAGGCCGCCCTGCGCCGCCTCGCCACCGATCTCCTCGCGCTGCTCGCCCGCGAGGCCGAGCTGGAGCGCACACCGGCGCCCGCCTTCTACCGCGTGCCCGCCGGCGTCAACTTCCCGCAATACCTGCTTCGGCTCGAACAACTCCTCGCCGTGCGCTGCAGCACGATGGACGGCGTGCCGAACTCCTTCCTCAGCGGCGAACGCGAGATTGTGGACGGCAACCTTCAGCTCTGCCTCGCCGAGCCCGACAACGCCGTGCCCCGCCTCCTCCTCGCGCACACGCTCCAGCGCCTGCAGAAGATCCGCCCCTCCGTCGTCGCCGAGTTCCGCGAGAAGGTGCAGCTCCTCCAGAAGGACCACCCGCTCCCGCAACCAGCGCAGGGCGTCCTCGCCCGTCTCTTCGCGGAGGTGTACCCGTGAGCGCCCGCAAGAAGGCTAGCAGCGGCGTCTCGCCGCTCAGTCCGGAGGTGGGGTGTGTTGCCCCCAACGCACCCTGGCCGGTGGTCCGCCTGGGTGACTTCGCGACCAAGATTGGCAGCGGATCTACTCCTCGCGGTGGCGAGGCAGTCTACAAAGAGTCCGGTGTGCCATTCATCCGGTCGATGAATGTTCATTTTGGCGGCTTCAAGACCGATGGACTTGTGTATATCGACGCAACCGAGGCCGAGCGGCTCGCGAATGTTTCCGTCGAGGCTGACGACGTGCTCCTCAATATCACCGGAGCGTCGATTGGGCGTGTTACGACCGCGCCCCGCGAGTTCGCCGGATCGCGCGTCAATCAACACGTCTGCATCATTCGACCGAAGGCGGAGATCTTCGGCCGTTTTCTCGCCTACTTCTTCGCGTCGCCCGAGCAACAAGCGCGGGTCATGACCGTTCAGGTTGGAGCAACACGGCAAGCGTTGACGAAATCGGTAATCGAGAATTGGCAGATCCCGGTCCCTCCGCTCCCCGAGCAGCGCCGGATCGTGGCGGAGATCGAGACGCAGTGGGCGAAGCTCGACGCCGGTGTGGCCGCCCTGAAACGCGTGCAGGCCAACCTCAAACGCTACCGCGCCGCCGTCCTCAAAGCCGCCTGCGAAGGAAAGCTCGTCCCGACTGAAGCGGAGTTAGCCGCAAAGAACGCAAAGAGCACAAAGACGAAGTCCCGGGCCCTCTCTGCGTCCTCTGCGCTCTCTGCGGTTCAATCTCCGGAGTTCGAGACCGGCGAGCAACTCCTCCAGCGCATCCTCACCGAGCGCCGCAAGTCCTGGACCGGCCGCGGCAAGTACAAGGAGCCGGTCATCCCCGACACATCGAATCTCCCGCCGCTTCCCGAGGGCTGGGCTTGGGCGAGCATGCGCCAAGTGGCCGAAGTGCAACTTGGTCGCCAACGGGCGCCGCAGCATCACACAGGCGACAACATGCGGCCGTATCTACGGGTCGCCAACGTCTTCGAAGCGTTCATCGACACGAGCGATGTGAAGACGATGAACTTCACGCCTGTGGAATTTGAACGCTATCGCTTGCGGCGTGGTGACATCCTGCTGAACGAAGGGCAGACACCTGAACTGGTTGGGCGCCCAGCGATGTTTCGGGACGAGGTCGCAGACTGTTGCTACCAGAAGACTCTACTCCGTTTCAGAGCATATAACGGGCTCCTCCCCGAGTTCGCTCTCACGGTGTTCCGGTCGTACATGCACAACCGACGGTTCACTCGTGCGGCGAGCATCACGACCAACATCGCGCACCTTACGGCTGAGAAGTTTGTTGAGATCGAGTTTCCCCTTCCGCCTCTCGCCGAGCAAACCCGCATCGTCGCCGAAGTGGAGCGCCGCCTGAGCGTGATCGACGAACTCGAAACCCTCGTCGCCACCAACCTCGCCCGCGCCACCCGCCTCCGCCAGGCTGTGCTCAAACAAGCATTTCCGATATGAATCCGAAAAAGTATCAGGTGTTTGTCAGTTCGACCTACCGTGATCTCGTTGATGTTCGGCGTAGTGTTATGGAGAGGATCCAGCATATGGCGCACTTTCCCGTCGGAATGGAGCAATTTAGCGCCGACGACGATGATCAGTGGCGGATCATTCAAGAGACAATCCAGCAGTCTGACTATTACATCTGCCTCGTGGGGCATCGGTATGGGTCCTTAGCTAAAGACGGTCGTAGTTACACTGAAATGGAGTGGGACTATGCAAAAGAGATAGGCGTCCCAATTATGAGCTTTATCCGCGACCGGAACGCAAAGACGTCACCTGATGAGCGTGAAAAGGATCATGTTCTTGCGCAGAAATTGAACGATTTTGTTGTGAAGGTCAGTGCTAATAAAATGGTGGATTCCTGGGATGAAGAAGCTGACCTAAATGCAAAGGTAGTGATTGCTTTATATAAGGCTTTTAGCCGAAAGCCAAGGCCCGGTTGGATACGTTCCACTTCAGATGATGTGGCAGAAGCACTCGCAACGCTGAGTAACGAGAACCGTGCGCTCAGGAGTGACGTTGAGCGCCTCACCTCTCAAGCGGCGCAAACCAAACCAGATATCGCGGTATTCCTGAATGGGGTGACTGAGCTTGTCTTGACCTACGTTTCAGACGAGGAGCTTTCGCTCAGTATTGTGCCCACCCCGAAAGCGCTCAACTGGGACGATATATCGAACGAGTTGAAGCCGTTTGTCCGTGAGGAGGATGTGAGGGTTTACAACCGCGAGTTGCCGCCTCAAACAGAAATCGACGATCAGTATCAAAAGATTCGTGCTTTTGAGCGAGGTGAACAAACGAAGTGTGACCTGAAGATCGCTGTCGCAAACACGGGACAAGCCAAAGCCCGCGAGCTATACGTCGATCTTGTGTTTCCTGATTCTGTCTTGGTGATGGAAAAATACGACTATGAGAAGGCAGGGCCCCCACAATTCAGCCTTCCCGATAATCCAATTCCGAGAGCGGAGGCCAAGCTTCGTGAAAGCAAACGACAATTGAGCGTCTATGATATGTTCAACGATCTCGGATCACTGCATGGGATTACAACCAATCTCGTGCCGCACAGGGTGTTGTCCGATTTTCAAACAATAGCTTCCGTAAATCGAGGGCATTCCTTGGATGCTAAAGATGGCAAAATCACCATCTGGATCAAAGACCTAATGCACACGCGCCAAGTAGACTTTGATGACGTGATCATTATTCCGCAAAAACCGGGCGTGTTCGAGGTTAAGGCAAGCGTGATTTCTGAGGAGATGAACACGCCAATTCGGTTCACTATCCCGCTTAAGATCGTAGAGAAACAATGACCGCCCCTGCTCTCGTTCAGAAGCTCTGGAACTACTGCAACTTCCTGCGGGATGACGCCATGTCATGCGACGGCTCCGTCGAGCAGCTATGCCCCAGAGACGTGCGTGCCCTCGCCACCTAATCTCTAAAACGATCTGTGGTTTACCCCCCTAAAGCGATGAGAAGTGATTCCGGTCCGGAAAAGACAGTCTACATCCTAGGTGCTGGTTTCTCCGCTCCAGCTGGCGGCCCGAATCAAGCAGACATACTAAAGGAGATCCTCGCGCTAGAAGCGCACGATTCTGGAACTCGGGGATGTCTTGATGCCTTGCGTGGTTTTCTCGTTGGAACGCTGAATGTAGATCCAAAGGCTATAGCAGGCACCGCGCTCGAGGATATTTATACTCCGATCGACCGGTGTATAAACGACGGACTCTCGCTTCGAGGGAAAACACGTGAAGATTTGCTGAAGTTGCGCGGCCAGATGGAGTACTTGGTATCTATCGCAATTCGGAAGAGATTCGAGTCGGCGCGGGCCGGTAGCCGCAATTATGTGAAGACATTCGCGGCTCACCTGGTTGGAAAGGCTGTCGAGCGTTCGAGGCGAGCGATTAAAGCGAGAGATGCAGCCAAAGCTGAGAAATACGACCCACTATCGGTAATCTCCCTAAATTGGGACATCCTGCTAGATGTCGAACTACACAACGCTCTTCGTGCTCGCGATAGCTTTAGGGCTGGCGACTACGATCCGATTGGTGTTGTTGACTATTGTTGTTATATAAGTCCAATCCATGAGGAGGATCGCCGCATCCGCCCGGGATTATGGGCGCTTGGAGCGAAAGGGTATAACGTTAAGCTCCTCAAGATTCATGGCTCAATGAATTGGCTGCAATGCCCGAACTGCCAGCGGATGTTTGTCGGATTCGATGAGAAATTGATTCTCCCGAACTATATTAATCCCGCTTTGTGCCGCCACTGCGACCAGCATGGCCACGAAAGCCATTTACGCGGGACAATGGTCATGCCGACTTTTCTCAAGGACCTTAGCAATTTCCAGCTGAAACTTGTTTGGCAGAATGCTGGCGTTGAACTGATGGAAGCGCGCAATCTCGTCTTCATCGGATATTCATTACCGCATGCCGATTTTGAGTTCCGGCAGCTTCTCTCGCGCATGGTACATAAGGAAGCAACGATCCACGTGGTTCTCTTTGAGGGAAGGAAGAGAACGGCTAACGCGAGGGCGTTCAAAGAAGAATGTGGTCGCGATCGCCAGTTTTTTAGTGGTCATCGGCGCCTGACATTCGAATCAGGAGGCGTGATTGAGTATGTGAGAAAACTAGTCACATAGATCCTAGGATTGCGATGATTGCAATGGTGCAGTTGCTCTGTCTTGGGAAGGGTCATTAACGCGTAATCAACTCAAGCATAAATCACTTATCTATGAATAAACTCAGAAACTTCTATGTCACATGGATGGCATCAATTACCGTAGGGCTTGTGCTCCTTGTGGCGGCATATGCATATTGGGCTGAGCCGCGCATTGCTGCAGCACTTGAGCAAAAACAAGCTGTTGGTGATCTGCTCGCGATGATTACCAGTCGGCCGGTTATTCTATCTGCCGTTCTCCTTGTACACTGGGTTCTGTGTAAGAAGCTGTGGTGCATCCTGCATCCAGAACTAGATTTCCATGGGAAGTGGAAAGGATATACAAAATATACACAGGCTCATGTTGGCAATCCGCAGCTCCCCGAGGTGATCGAGCAAGAGGTTCAAATCGCGCAGGATTGTTTACGGCTACGCCTGATGCCATCCGAAGGCGATGATTTTGTGTACCGCTCGCGCACGATCGATGTTGAGGAGGACGGCGCGATGTTGATATACGCATATTTGGTGAACTACACGGTACCATCAAGCCAGCGCCCTAATGAAGCTCACGGGTTCGAGGAGCTCTCGGTTGTGGAGCGCGATGAGAAGGGTCGTCCAATCCGACTATCCGGTTGGTTTGCTCATTGTGCACGTGGTCAGACTCCGGTGCTCAGCGGCGTCGTAGAGCTAGAGCGAATCAAGTGAATCGCCACGGTTCGGCCGTATGATCAACGCATCCAATGAAAACATTACCATCAAATAATATCGTTTTGCTTGGCGCCAATTCTGACATTGGTCGCGTATTTTTGCAGCGTGCACTTGCACGCCCTCGGGTTCACCTCGTGGCTGTTTCGCGTAGTAGGCAGCGCAACCTGGGCAAGTCGCGTCGCATCTTGCCGATTGACGGCATTGATCTCACGAAAGAAGCCGATCTTGAACGAGTCGCGGATGCAGTAGGGACACGGTTTCGGGAGCCGTTTTCAGTCATCCACAGCGTTGGCGATTTTTGGGAACATAAGCCGCTAGTCAAAACGCCTTTTCCGGAGATCGAGGCGATGCTGCGTAGTCAGACACTCACGCTGTTTGGCGTAGCGCGGTTCCTCACTCCGGTCCTAATCCGGAACGGAGGTGGCCGGCTCGTTGCATTCAGCTGTAATTCGGTCGGGTATTGCTATCCGGATATGGCACCGTTTACCGCATCGAAGGCCGCCGTCGAGGTCTTCTTGAGATGTTATGCGCATGAGCACTCAACCTATGGCATTGCTGCTTCATCGATCGCCCTGCCTACGATTCGCACTCGCACCGTAAAGACCGCGAAGCCGACGGGAGACCACAAGAACTATATTACGCCGGAAGCTCTAGCAGATTACGTAATAGATCACGTACTTTCGGCGCCACTCGAGGAAACGGGAAACACCTACAGGGTATTTAAGCACAGCCATACGTTTTACAACAGGAGTTATTACGACCGTAATCCCGTTGCTTGATTTTGTTGGGTGGCATAAGCGGGGCGGTTGGAATTCCAATCGAAGTGGCTGCCTCAGCGTTTGTTCGAACATATTAACCTCATCTCGCTCGCAATAGCCTTTGTCGGGTGAAACATCTCGTCACATGACCGCCCCCGCTCTCGTTCAGAAGCTCTGGAACTACTGCAACATCCTGAGGGATGACGGTCTGTCGTACGGCGACTACGTCGAGCAGCTCACCTTCCTGCTTTTCCTCAAGATGGCCGACGAGCAGTCGCGGCCGCCGTACAACAAGGCTTCACCGATCCCAAAGGGGTTCTCGTGGCCGGTGCTACTTAAGTGCGATGGCGACGACCTCGAAATCCAGTACCGCCACACCTTGGAGGAGCTCGGCAAAAAGCCGGGCATGCTGGGCATCATCTTCCGCAAGGCGCAGAACAAGATCCAGGACCCCGCCAAGCTCCGCCGCCTCATCGTCGACCTGATCGACAAGGAGCAGTGGACCTCCCTCGGCGCCGATGTGAAGGGCGACGCCTACGAGGGCCTCCTCGAAAAGAACGCAGCCGACGTGAAGGGCGGCGCCGGCCAGTACTTCACGCCGCGTGCGCTCATCGCGGCCATCGTCGAAGCCATGGCTCCCCAGCCCGGTCAGACCATCTGCGATCCGGCCTGCGGCACCGGCGGCTTCTTGCTCGCGGCCTACGACCACCTCGCCAAGCGCCCGGATCTCGACCGCGCCCAGAAGAAGCAGCTCCACAACGGCACGCTCTACGGCGTCGAGCTGGTCGACAGCGTCACGCGCCTCTGCGCGATGAACCTGTTGCTCCACGGCATTGGTTCCGATGCGAGCGCGACGGACCTGCCCGTCACCTCGAAAGATGCCCTCGCAAGCAAACACGGCGAGTACGACGTCGTGTTGGCCAATCCGCCGTTCGGCAAGAAGAGCAGCGTCACCATCGTGAATGAGGAGGGCGACACCTCGAAGGAGTCGCTCGTGATCAACCGCGACGACTTCTGGGCCTCGACCTCGAACAAGCAGCTCAACTTCCTCCAGCACATCTTCACGATCCTCAAGCAGCACGGCCGCGCCGCCGTGGTCGTGCCCGACAACGTCCTCTTCGAAGGCGGCGCCGGCGAGACCATCCGCCGCGCGCTCCTCAAGCAGGCCGACGTCCACACGCTGCTCCGTCTGCCCACCGGCATCTTCTACGCGCAGGGTGTGAAGGCCAACGTGCTCTTCTTCGACCGCAAGCCCGCGCAGGAGCAGCCCTGGACGCAGAAGCTCTGGATCTACGACCTCCGCACGAACCAGCACTTCACGCTGAAGGAGAACCCGCTCAATCGCGCCGACCTCGACGACTTCCTCGCCTGCTACAACCCGGAGAACCGTCATGCCCGGAAGGAAACCGAGCGCTTCAAGGCCTTCCCGTACGACGAGCTTGCCAAGCGCGACAAGGTGAACCTCGACATCTTCTGGCTGAAGGACGAAGCCCTCGAAGAGAGCGCCAACCTCCCGCCTCCCGACGTGATCGCCGCCGACATCGTCGCAGACCTCGAAGCCGCCCTCGAACAATTCCGCGAACTCGAATCCGACCTGAAGGAGTGAACGCCATGCCCATCCCAGACTACGAGCAGATCAAGGTGCCGGTGTTGAAGCAGCTGAGCGATGGCAAGCCGTGGCGCCTTCGCGACCTGTTCGAGCTCCTGGGTGATCATTTCAAGCTCACCCCTGAGGAACGTTCGGAGCTTTTGCCGAGCGGGACCCAGCAGCGGTGGCACAACCGGGTGAACTGGGCGTGCTACGACTTGTTCAAGGCCAACATTCTCGAACGGCCAAGGAAGGGCGTGTATCAGATCAGCGAGTTTGGGCGCACCATCGCAGCCAAGAATCCGGACAACCTTGATCGGACCTTTCTCCGGCAGTTTCCCGCATTCCTCGAATGGGACCGCCCCTCGACTCGCGCTGAGGGGCAATCAGCCAAGACCCCAACAACAGAAGCCCAGTCCCCGACACAGACGGCGCGCGAGCGCTTGGAAGCGTCTTTTGAGGAGCTCAATGCCGCTTTGAAACAGGACCTCCTCGACCAGGTGCGGAAGATGGATCCGTACGCCTTCGAACAACTGGTGGTCGATCTGCTGGTCGCGATGGGCTACGGCGGTTCGCGGGCAGAGGCTGCGCAAGTCACCCAGCGCAGCAGCGACGAAGGTGTCGATGGCGTCATCAAAGAGGACCGCCTCGGGCTCGATACGATCTACGTGCAGGCCAAACGTTGGCAGAACGCGGTTGGTCGTCGGGAGCTGCAGGGGTTTGTCGGAGCGCTCGCCGGCCAAGGCGCGAACAAAGGCGTATTCATCACCTCGGGCGATTTCGCCACCACCGCGAAGGACTACGTCGATTCCATCAGCCGCGGCGGCCAGAAGATCGTGCTGATCGACGGCGACCGCCTCGCCGTGCTCATGATCGAGCACGGCGTCGGCGTCTCGACCGAGAAGACCTTCGCCCTCAAGCGAATCGACAGCGACTACTTCGAGGCGGAGTGATGCAAAGGGAAAAATACTACGAAGTCCCGGAGAACTCTTGGTTGCTCGGGCAACGCCCGCCGGCGCCGGGAGAGAGGCAAAAACCCGAAGAACTCGTTCGGCAATGGTGTGCCTTCGAGTTGATCCGGGCATATGGGTATCGGCTGTCGGATCTGGAGTTCGAACGGGCTGTCCGGGTTGGCTCGAAAACCTATCGGATCGATATCCTGATTCTGCGCGATGGAACCCCGTTTGCCGTCATTGAATGCAAGGAGCGTGACCATCGGAATCCGGCACAGGGGCTGGAGCAGGCGATCAGCTACGCCGCAGCACGGGAGATCGGTTGTGAGTTCGCGGCCTACACCAACGGGACGGAGTGGCGGGTCAGCAGAAATATCCACGGAATTTGGGCTCCGGTGGTTGATCTGCCCGAACGAATGAAGCTCACGGGCCAGGGATCTATCGATGAGCTGCTCGCATCGGTGCAAATGGCCGCGCCGGTTCTGTACAAACTCGATGAGCCCATTTCGGGCCGGGAGGCCTCGGCGTTCTGTGCAGCCCTTCAAGGGCTATTTCATACCCAGAACCAGCTGACCTTCATGTTTGATCGGGACCTGCGGATCGCGACCGACAACATCTTACGTGTTCTCAGCGTTGGCATGGACGATCCGCACTATCGGGTCGAGAAGCTCGAGTGTGCAGCACAGGCACTTGAGGCGTTTCGAGAAAAGCGCGCGATTGGCCACCAGATCGTGGGTGGGTTTGGCAACATTGAGTTCCGGATGGCCTTTGCGGAGCTCGGCGGCTGTGTCGATGCGATGTTCAGTGATGGCGACTCTGCGTTGGGCTCCGACGTGTTTCTCCTGAAGCTGGATGTCGCGTTGCTGACCTACGGTCGCACGTATGCAACTCAGCGTGGGGCGCATCCGCCAATCCCCCCGGAATTTCATCACACGCTGCGCGACGTGCTCTCACTCGGGTTTGCTACGGGATTCGGCGTGCGGCTGCCAACTGCGTTGGACCTAAAAACCCAGAGCGACATGAAGCTCTATTGCCGTGAGGCGTGGGAAGGTCGAATGGCCGATTTGGAGAACGGACCTGCCGAAGCCCCACGACTCACGCTTTGGACCCTGCTACGCGGGATCTTTCGTCGTCGGGGACACTGAGCAGGAAATGGGACCGGATGGGCACACGAAAGCGATCCGACCAGGCATCGGCGGCCCAACTCGGGCGTCTTCCACAGCCGCGACCACTACGGCTGACCCGTTGAGGGCCAATTTTCGGGCGTTTGAGGACTCGAAAAACCGGACAGTAACCGGACAGACAAATTTCGTGCAGTCGGAATCCGGAAACAAAAAGCCTCTGAACTCTTTCGAGTTCAGAGGCTTAAAGTGGCTGCCCAGGCTGGGATCGAACCAAGCGCGGCCTTTCTGCAAGCCTGCCTCGCCACCGCGCTTTGCGTATCCCCGGAATCCGGCGACACACAACTGCGCACACAAGACCTCGCTGCCCTCCGGGAGATCGTCGCCGCCTGGCCGACTCTGCCGCCCGAACTGCGCACCGCGTGCCTGGCGGTGACACGGGCGGGCTTGCCGAAGTGATACACCTCTGGCTCCCTAGCTCGATGAAGCTCGTATTGGTCCTCGGCGGAGTTGCCGTTGTTGTTGGCCTTCTCGTCGTTTTTGCCCGGCTCAAATCGCGTTCGGCTGACGCGGTCCCCTTGTGGAGCGAAGGAGAATCAATCTATGAGTTCATCAGCAGGCATCTCGTGGCATCGACTGGCGCGTTGAGGGAGAAGACCGGCGACCTTCCCGACGAGGCAAAGCGAAACAAGCCCGGCGAGGTTCGGTGGGTTGCCGGAGGACTAGATGGTGTTTTCGGCCATCATGGTGGTGGAGCCCAAGCAGAAGAGAAGGCGTCGCGGGTGGCGTCGTTGGTCGCCCAAATTGGGCGCCCCGGCGCGATTGAGGCCCAACGTGAGCTCTACGGGCTTCTGCTTGAGAGTTCGGTTCTCGAAATCCTCGATCCCGCCGTCGAGCGGATGGTGCAACAGCGCACGCCCGTAACTCCGGCGTTGCACAAGTTCGCACTCAACTTGGCGACGCGTTCTCCCGACCGGGAGCCGGTGAAATTCGCAATCGCGCTCCTCGGAATCATCCGCGATCCGGCTGACGTGAAGGTTATCGGGCTGCTGGGCAAGCACGAGGAGTTCACGCTGTTCTCCGCGGTGGCGCTGACCAACTCCCTTTCCGATCCCGAGGCTGCGTTGCTCGATTTGGCCCAGCACGTCCACGGGTGGGGCAGAATTCACACGGTCGAGCGGTTGGCGAATACCAAGACCCCGTCGGTCAAGCGCTGGCTGCTCCTGCACGGCTACGACAACAGCGTCATGCACGAATACCTTGCCTACACGTGCGCCGTCGCCGGGGAACTCCATGTCGCCATAGCTGTTGACCAGATCGACGCTGAAACTCTGAAGGCTGCCACCGACCTCCTGCGTGCGTTGATTGCCGGCGGACCTGCCCAAGACATCAACGACTACGAGCATGCCGCGGCTGTTGCGACCAACTATCTCAGGCATGCGAAGAACGCGGCACCGACCATGTCGCATTTCACCGTCGTTCATGCACTCGCCGACTACCTGCGCTCAGCCTCGTGGGATTCATCCGCCCGGGAGAAGAACGGCTGGACGGAAGAGCGACGGAGAGCAGTGCTTGCTTCCGCAGATGAATTTCTAGGCCGGAGGGAATGGGAAGAGCTTGTACGCCAAGGGCTGACCAGCGAGGACGGGGCTGTGTTTTTCGAGGCTGACTCCGTCGCGAAACAGCTGGGAGTCGATACATGGCCGGTCCACTGGAAACGCGTCCAGGCCGACCCGAGGGATGCGTCCCGCTGGTTTTCCGTAATGGCCCAAGCGAACGCGGAACGGATTGGCGACATCGTCCAACTCGCCGAGTCGAAATTGCCGCTAGCCGCGATCGCAACCGGGCCGGCTGACTCGTTGGGGTTGGGGCCTGAATTTAAGGCTCATTCTGCCTTGGACATGATTCTGCAGTCGCTCGGCCCCTACTCGGGAAAGGGCAAGGCGCTTGTTCTGGCGGGCCTGCGTAGCCCTGTGGTGCGAAACCGCAACATGGCCCTCAACGCACTCGCCGCTTGGAATGCCGCCGACCGCGATGCCGAGATCGTTGCCGCACTGCGCAAGGCCTGCGCCGACGAGCCGCGGTTAGAAGTGAAGGAGCGCATCGAGCGCGTGCTTGCGGGAAATCCGATCGATTAACATCGGGTGGAATCCCTCGGCTGTCCGACGTAACAGACACCATCACGGCAGCAGAACGACGTCGCTAAGTGCAGGATCAATCGGCTTACCGATAATCACGTCGTTGGGCGCCGCTCCGAACTTTGAGAAAAGGCTAACCACTCCGACCAAATAAGTCTCGTTGAAGTACCGGCGATGGACGAGCTGGATCGAGTGCAACCCGCGAGTGATGCGAACGGGGGCACGAAAGTCCGAGCCGACATAGCGCCACGCTTGATTGGGCTGCTTGAGGATAATCTCTGGCGCAAAGAGATCATACTTGCTGAAATCAGTTCTCAGATACGCGGCATAACTGAAAGCGATTTTGAGAAGCATCGCGCAGTAGGAGTATGGCTCGATATCACAATGCATCTTCGCCTTGGTCGCCGCATGCTTCGCGAGTAGTGCCAGTGCTTGAGGTTGATTGGGGTCCTGGCGGTCGAAACCGGCGATTCTGAGGGATGTTTCATTGCTGGCTACCAAGCTCGGCCCCTGAATGAGCGGGAGGGCTAGAAATGCGACCGCTTCTTCTGCCGGCACGTCACAGTCCCATTCGCGATACTCGTTCCCAAACTGGATGCGGATCGTACTGGGCCGCTCCTTCTTTCGCCGTGTTGGTGACCGATTGACCGTTCTCCAGTTCCTCATGAATCCTCGGAGGACCTGACGCTCTGCATCACTCGTGATCGCAGCACATGCCGCACAGCTTGCTTTCTTGAGAACCAAATCTCCCCAGAGCGCGAACGGCACGATGTGCTCATCGCTGAGGGTTTCCATGCTTCCGCAATAGATGCACCGGTTGGCATGCCTAGGCGGATTGGGATTCATCGCTCCAACAACAGCCAAGAAGGTCGGGCTGGGTCAACGTAAGCTTCCCGTACTGAATGGTCAGAGACACTCGAAACATTACTGCCGTCCCCGTGGAATACTACTTTGTTAACAAGTGTCATCGCAGGTCCACCCAACCACCTGATCCCTACGCTTCAGCGATCCGAGCTATTGGAAAGAGCTGCGGGAAATAGCTGTCGAGCACCTTGGCGGGGAGGGTGAGGGAGACGGGCGTCTTGGGCGATTCGGAGGTGAGGAGGCCGGCGGCGATGGTGCGGGCGAGGAGATCGCGACCGGTGCGCTCGCCGGCGCCGACGATGCGGCCGGCCTCGCCGCGGGCGAATTGGCCGCGGAGCAACGCCTCGCGGAGCAGGAGGAAGACTTTGTCGGCGTCCTTCGCGACCGCCGGCTCGGCGACATGGACGTAGTGCTCGATCCGTTGCTCCAGCCCGTCGAGGTCGAGCAGCCGCTCCATGAAGACGATCTGGTCGACCATGGTGCGCAGCGTGAACTCGCAGAAATCCCAGAGGGCGCGTTCGCTCAGGTGTCCGCGGCCGTCGTCGGCGCTGGTGGTGCTGCGCTCCTGGTCGGCGTTGGCGAGCCGCGCGTAGTACTCATCCCGATTGCGGGCGAAACCGCGCGAGAGCGACCACAGGCCACCGCCGTCGAGGCCGAGTTGGCGGATGACGGCGTCGGAGAAGAGGCGGACGACGCGGCCGTTGCCGTCGCGGAACGGGTGAATCCAGGCGAGCCGGTGGTGGCTGGCGCCGATGGCGATGATGCGCTGGAGACGCGAAAGGTCGGCGGACTCGTACCGCCACTGAAAATGCCCCAGCAGGGCGGGAACGAGCTCGTGCGGTGGACCGACATGCGAGCCGACCTCGACATCGCGGTCGCGGAGCTCGCCGGGCGTCAGCGGTGTTCTGGCGCCGGTCGAGGTGGTCGCGATCCGCATCTCCTCCGGCAACTCGGCATAGAAACGCCGGTGCAATTCACGGATGAACTCGCCGGTGTGCGGCGATCCGGTCTGCGCCGCTGCCCAGCGCTGCACCTCCAAGTGGGCGAGCGCGAGGCGTTGCAGGTCGCGTTTCGCCGGCTCGGCGGCGAAGTCCTGCTTGAGTGCCGCCTCGATGTCGCGGACGCGGGTTTGCTGCCCCTCGATAAGGTTCGAGTAGTAGCAGTGCATCCACCGCGTGAGCTCCGCGAGTTGGGTGCGGAGTGGCTCGCGAACCTTTGCGGAGAGCCGGGCGGCCGACTCCAGGACCGTGCACGCCAAGTCTTCCAGCGGCTGAAGCCGTTGGGTCGGGACCACAGGCTCAATGGCGGTCTTGGTGAACATCTTTTGCCGATCTTAATGCCGATCTTTAAAGCCACGTCAAACGTTGATGGAAAATGACTTTCGAGGGATAATTGCCCATTCTGCTGCAAATATCTGCCGATCTTATTGCCGATCTTGCGGCTAGCCGCGCTCAAACTGGATGCCGCCGAGGCTCGGCGTAAGCGTCCGGCTGGCGACCTACCTGGGCGGCATTGCTGAGAACTGACGCGACGTCTCAATGGTGCACATTGAGACGTCGTAATGAGCACCAAGAGGAAGTCGCACTACGACGAGGTCGGCTGCCAGAGGCGCGGGGTGAGCTGG
>JAEXPQ010000134.1 GCA_023446735.1 Verrucomicrobiota bacterium | reverse complement strand
ATGCGGATGCCGATCTCGCGGGTGCGGCGGCCGACGTTGAAGGCGAGCACGCCGTAGATGCCGATGGCGGAGAGCAGCAGGCCGACGGCGCCGAAGAAGGCGAAGAGGCCGGTGTTGAAGCGGCGGCTGGAGCTGCGTTCGGCGATGCGTTCGCTCATGACCTTGATGTCGTAGACGGTCTCGTTGGGGGCTACGGTCTTGAGCACCTGGCGGACCGAGCCGAGCAGGGCGGCCGGGTCCTGCCGCGAGCGGACGACGAGGTGGTACGACATCGGCATGGGGAACTGGCGAATGGGGACGTAGAACTCGGGCGTGACCTCCTGGTCGAGGCCGCGCTGGGCGGTGTTGCCGGCGATGCCCACGATGCGGAAGCGCGGCAGGTTCATCTGCGGCTGGCCCATCTGGAACTGCCGACCGAGCGCGTCCTCGCCCGGCCAGAGCATCTCGGCCAGCCGCTGGCTGACGACGCACTGGATCTCGAAATTGCGATAGATCTCCACGAAGGCCTTTTCGCTGAGCTCGCCGTTGGGCGGCATGTCCGGCTGCGGCTCATGGCCGTCGAACCCGCGGCCGCGCTGTAACGGGACTCCCATGGCACGGAAGTAGTCCGGGGTGACGACGTGGGAGTAGGCGGACGGCTGGTTCTCCGGTGCCGGCGCGGGGCGGTCGGTGGCGAAGACGGTGCTGCTGGAGGTGTTCCAGGTGAAGGGCAGCGAGGAGCCGAAGGCGGCGGCTTCGACCTCGGGCAGGGCCTGCACGGCCGCGACGAGTTCCTCGTGGTAGCGCGCGAAGCCGAGCGGGTCACGGCGGTACTCCTCCATGGTGGGCGGGGAGACGCGCAGGGTGAGCACGCGCTCGGGCGACAGGCCGGAGGGCACGCGCGAGAGCAGCCAGAGGCTGCGGATCATCAGGCCGGCGCCGACGAGAAGCATGAGCGCCAGGCCGACTTGGGCGACGACCAGGAGATCGGGAAGATGGAGACGGCCGAAACGCGTGCGGATGAAGCGGCGGGTGTTCTTGAGGGCGTCGTTGGGGTCGTGGCGGGCGAGGCGCCAGGCGGGGAACACGCCGAAGCCCAGGCCGGTGAGCAGCGCGAGGGCGGCGCTGAAGAGCACGACGTGGTGGTCGAGGCCGACGTTGCCGCCCCCGATGGCCTGCAGTTCCCAGGGCATGAGCCGGCGCGCGAGCTCGCAGCCCCAGGCGCCGAGCATCAGCCCGAGGGCGCCGCCGGCGGCGGCGAGCACCAGGCTTTCGGTGAGGAGCTGGCGGAGAAGATGGCCGCGGGTGGCGCCGAGGGAGGTGCGGATGGCCATCTCGCGTTCGCGGGTGCCGGCACGGGCGAGCAGCATGTTGGCGATGTTCACGCAGGCGATGAGCAGGATCATGCCGACGGCGCCGAAGAGCAGGAAGAGGGTGTTGCGCGAGCCGCTGGTGTACTGCTCCTGGAGCGGGAGCAGGCCGGCGGAGATGCCGGCGTTGTCCTTGGGATACTCCTGCGCGAGGCGCGCGGCGATCGCGACGATCTGGGTGCGGGCGGCCTCCGGTGTAACGCCAGGCTTGAGACGGGCGACGACCTCGGTGCCGTTGTGATTGCTGCGCATCTTGAGGAAGGTCTGCGCGGCGAAGGGGGCGACGGGCACGACCAGATCCATCTGCTGGTGGAAACGGAAGGAGGCCGGCAGGACACCGGCGACCGAGACGGCGGTGCCCTCGAGGCGGAGCGTGCGGCCGACCACATCGGCGGCGCCGCCGAACGAGCGCTGCCAGAGTTCGTGGCCGAGCCAGACGGAGGGGGCGGCGCCCTCGGTGTCGTCGGCCGGCGCGAGGTCGCGACCGAGCGGGACGCGCACCCCGAGGATCGTGAAGAAGTCGGCGGAGACGTAGCCGACATTGGTCCGTTCGGCGCCCTGCGGGGTCTCGAGTTTGGCGGAGGAGGTGCGGTAGATCGCGAGGGCGGAGAAGACGTCCTGGGCCTGCTGCCAGTCGAGGAAGTTGGGATAGGAGACGGACTGTTTCGGCCACTGGCGGCTGCTCTCGTGGACGCGCACGAGCTGTTCGGGCTCTGGGTAGGGCAGCGGGCGCAGGAAGGTGGCGTTGACGATGCCGAAGATCGCGGTGTTGGCGCCGAGGCCGAGGGCGAGCGTGAGGACGACGATGGCGGTGAAACCGGGGGCCTTGGCGAACTGCCGGAGGGCGAAGCGGAGATTCGGGACCATGTGCGAGGGGGATTGCCGAGTTGCGATTGGCGGCGTCGGGGTGGTGGCCGCATCAGGGCGTGCGACGCAACGCGGCCCAGACGAGGAGCAGGGCGGCGGCGATCACGATCGCCGAGGCGCCGGCGGAGAGGTTGGGCGGCGTGAAGTCGATGCCGCCGGTGCTGGACATGAGGCCCGGGAGTTGGAGGGCTCCGGCGCGGCTTGAGCCGATGAATGGAAGCGACGGAAGGAGCATGGACACGTTCGCTGATTGCAGGGGCGGTGCCAACCTCGACGGGTTTCGCAAACAGCAGAAGGATAGTGACTAAGGGAAAACGAACGGGCGCTGTGCGCGCGGCCTTTTCCGGAAGCGCTACGGGGCCTTCCCGGAAATGGGACGAGGGGCGGCGGGAGCCTGTGGGCGCGATGGCCGTCCGACCGATGGCATCCGTGGCCGGACCGTCACGAGAAGGCCGCGGGGGCCGGCCAGGGTCGCGCTCGCCGGACCCGCGTGCGCTTTCGCACGAACTCCTCGGTCTCGGGGTGACGAGCGGAAGGAAGCGTGGCTGGGTCCGACAGGGAACGACGGGATGGCCGACAGCGCCCCGCGGCGGGCGCCCGTCACTCGGCGCGCATCACGAGCAGGGGATCGGTGCGGGTGGCACGCCGTGCCGGGAGCCAGCAGGAGAGCGTCGCCACCACGAGAAGCGCGGCCGCGACCCCGACCAGGACGAGCGGATCCGCCGGTTCGAGGCGGGGCAGCAACGCCTGCAGCACCCGCGCGAGCGCATAGGCCGCCGCGATGCCGAGGGCCACGCCGAGCAGCGTGAATCGTAGCCCGTGGCCGAGCACGAGCCGGGCGATGGCGGCGGGTTGTGCGCCGAGGGCGAGTCGGATGCCGAACTCTCCGCGGCGTTGGGCGACGACATGCGAGATCACCCCGTACAGGCCGACCGCGGCGAGGACCAGCCCGAGCAGCGAGAAGCTCCCGAGGATGCGACCGGCGAGGTGGAGATCGCGGTGCTCCACGGCGGCGATCTCGGGCACGGTGGCGACCGAAGCGAGCGCGAGATCCGGATCGACCTCGGCGACGGCCCGCCGCAACGCCGCGGGAAGCCCGGCCGGGGCGCGGCCGCGCAAGGCGAGCCGCACCCACGACCACGGCTCCTGCTCGAGCGGCTTGTAAACCTGGTAGGGTGTATTCGGATCTCGGGTGGCTGTGGCCGCGTCGACATTGCGCACCACGCCGATCACCTCCGCCCAGTACGCCGTGCCGCTGTCCATCGCGCCGAGGCGGCGACCGATCGGGTCGGCGTTCGGCCAGAGCCGGCGCGCGAGCGCCTCGTTGATGATGACCGTGGGCGCGCGGTCGGCGGGGAGGCCCGGTTCGAAATGGCGTCCGCGGACCAGCTCGATGCCGAGGGTGGCGAAGTAGTCGGACGTCACCATGACATGGAACGCCGTGGGCATGCGGGCGGCGTCGGCGCCGGTCTGGCCGTCGACGAGGACGGCCCGTTCGCCGTTGTAGCTGGAGAGCGGCAGCGAGGTGGCGATGGCGGCATGTTCGACGCCGGGGAGCTCGGCGAGGCGGCGTTCGAGGCGGCGGAAGACCTCGATGCGCTTTTCGTAGGTGTCGATGCGGCGTTCGGGCAGCGGCAGTTCGGCGACCAGGATGCGGGCGGAGTCCCAGCCGGCCGGGCGGGCGGCAAGGCGGGTGAAACCGCGCTGGAGCATGGCGGCGCCGGCGAGAAGCACGAGCGCGAGCGCGACCTCGGCGACAATCAGAGTCTGGCGCATGCGGTGATGGCCGGGGCCGCCGGTGGAGCCGCGCGCCTGTTGTTTGAGCGCGGAGGAAACATCGGCCCGGGCGGCGAACCACGCGGGCACGATGCCGAAGAGGCCGCCGGCGAGAAGCGCGACGAGGAGCGTGGCCAGGAAGACCGGCGCGCCGAGGCTGAGGGAGTCCGCGCCGCCGAGGCCGAGGTGGGCGCCGAGAATCCGGCCGAGGGCCGCGGCGAGGACCAGGCCGAGGCCGGCCCCGGCCAGCGCGAGCAGGACGGACTCGAACAACTGGCTGGCGAGGAGGCGGCGGCGCGAGGCGCCGAGCGCGGCGCGGATCGCGAACTCGCGCAGCCGGCCGGTGGTGCGGGCGAGCTGGATGTTGGCGAGGTTGGCGCAGGCCAGCAGGAGCACGAAGGCCGAGAGCCCGAGGAGCAGGAGCGTGATCTGGCGGCTTTGGCGGTCGGTGAGCGCCGCATCGAGCGGCAGCGCGTGGTACCGCAGCCCGGCGTAGCTCTCGGGCACGATCCGGGCTTGCTCGGCGGCGACGGTCGCGAGGCCGGCCTCCGCCTGCGCCGGCGTGACGGTGTCGCGCAACCGGCCGATGAGGCTGAAGGCGCGGTAGTCGCGCCACTCGCGCTGCTCGGGGGTGAAGTCGAGCGGGCGCCAGAACGCGGTCTCGCCCCAGAGCGGGCGGTAGTCGAAGGATGGAGGCATGACGCCGATGATTTCGACCGTGGCGCCGTCGAGCCGGAGCGGGCGGCCGAGCACGCCGCGGTCGCCGCCGAACCGCCGGAGCCAGAAGGCGTGGCTGAGCAGCACGACGCGGTTGGCCCCCGGCTGGAACTCCTCGGGGGCGAAGGTGCGCCCGAGCAGAGGGGCGACGCCGAGCGTGTCGCGGAAGCCGGCGGAGACGTTGGCGCCGGTGATGCGCTCGGCGGGACGGTCGGGTTCGGCGAGGGCGACGCTCTCGACGCCGAGCGCGAGCAGCGAGGCGAAGGCGCCGGTGTGCGGACGGAGCTCCTCGAGCTCGCGGTAGGAGAACTGCCGGTATTCACCCTGGCGGAGCGTGCCGACGAGCTGGACGAGCGAGTCGCGGGTGGGGAACGGCCCGCGGCGGAACAGCAGGGACTCGGCGACCCCGAGCATCGTGGCGTTGACGCCGATGCCCAACGCGAGCGTGAGCACGGCGACGGTGGTGAAGCCGGGGGCCTTGGCGAACTGGCGCAGGGCGAAGCGGAGGGCGGTGAGCATCGGGGAAGAGGTTGAAGTTGAAAGTTGAGGTGGAAGTGAAAGGCGGCTGGCGGAGCGCGGTTGGGACGGAGCAGGTGGCCGGCTTCGGTGGTTTGCGCTTCAACCTGAACTTTCAACTTCAACGGGTTCCGCTCCTCCTAGTCCGCGCTGAGGGTATCATCGGGTCGACGCGGGTGGCGCGGCGGGGAAACCGCGGGCGGGATCAGTCGCACCGCAGGGCCTCGTTGGGATGGACCTGGGAGGCGCGCAGCGCCGGCACCAGCGTCGCCGCGAGGGACACGAGCGTGAGCACGGCCGGGACGACGAGGTAGGTGAAGGGATCGAGGGGGCTGACCTGGAAGAGCACGTTGGCGATCGCCGCGCGGCCCAGGAGTGCCACGAGCAGCGCGAGCCCGAGTCCGGCTCCGAGACCGAGCGCGAGCTGGAGAGCGCCTTGGCGCAGGACCATCCGGAGGATCCGGCGCTGGTCGGCGCCGAGCGCCATGCGCACGCCGAACTCCTGTGTGCGTTGCTGCACGGAGAACGACATCACGCCGTAGAGGCCGACGGCCGAGAGCACCACCGCCACAATTCCGAAGAGCGAGAACATGGTCGCGATGATCCGGTTCTGGGCGACGAAACCGGCGATGTTGGCCTTCGGGGTCGCTACGAAGTACAGCGGCAGGTTCGGGTCGACCTTCTGCACCTCGCGGCGCAGGGCGTTGGCGAGCGCCTCGGCCGGCTGGCCGCCGCGGGGCTTCACCAGCACGGTGGCGAACTGGCTGGCGACCGGGGCCGGTGGCAACGGGCCGAACGGCGTCGAGAAGAACGGCACGTAGAAGCCGGAGTCGTCGATGTTCGGCGGGTTGAACGGCCCGAGCATGCGAATCGTGGAGACGACGCCCACGATGGTGCGCCACGGACCGGCCTGGGTGCCGTCGGGCGCGGCGGTGCGGAGGCGGCGGCCGAGCGGGGACTCGGTGCCGAAGTGCTTGCGGGCAAACGCGGCGTTGACGATCGCCACCGGGAGTTTCGCGTCGAGGTCGTCGCTCCGGAAGTCACGGCCCTCGAGCAGACGCTGGCCGGTGACGCCGAAGTAGCCCTCGGAGACCTGCTCGAAGCTGGCGTTGGTGCGGTCGCGGTTCTCCTTGTAATCCCGGCCCTCGATCTCGACCGGACCGTTGCCGGTGAACACCATCCGGAATCGGCTGGTGAGCGCGGCGGCGGCGAACTCGGGATTGTTCTGGAGGGAACGCTGCAGGCGTTCGAAAAACTGGATCCGCGCTGCCGAGGTGGGGTAGTCGCCGTCCATCAGGCCCATGCGGGCGGTCATGATGCCGCCGGTGTCGTAGCCGAAGTCGATGTTCTGCTGGGCGACGATCGAGCGCACCTGCAGCAGGGATCCGATCAGGAGCACGCAGGAGACGACGATCTGCAGCACGACCAGGCCGCGGGTGACGAGATTCACGGCGCGGCTGGTGTTGCCGCGGCCCGCCTCCTTGAGCGCGTCGGCGGCGCAGGCGCGCGACGACAGCCAAGCCGGCACGAGCCCCGAGACGAGGCCCGCCAGCACCGCGGCGCCGACCGTGCAGGCCAGCACCGGGCCGTCGATCGTGAACACGATCCAGGCCGGCGGCGGGTTCTCCTGGTTGCGCATGACGGCGGCCAGGTAATCGACGGCCCAGTACGACCAGAGGACGCCGAGCACGGCGCCGAAGGCGGCGACGACGAAGCTCTCGGTGACCATCTGGCGCGCCAGGCGCCAGCGGGTGGCGCCCAGCGAGGAGCGGATGGCGAGCTCCTTCGCCCGGGTGGTCGCCCGGGCGAACTGCATGTTCATCACGTTGGCGCAGGCGATCAGCAGCACGCCGACGCAGAAGGCGAGCATGGTCCAGAGCAGGCCCTTGATCGGACCGCCGAGGAAGGTGTCGATCAGGCGCTGCACCTCGCCGGTGTTGAAGGCCTTGTTGGTGTCGGGGTAGGCGGCCGCGGAGCGCTGGGCGAGGGTTGTCATCTCGGCGGTGGCCTGGTCGAGGGTGACGCCGCGCCGGAGCAGGGCGAGGACCGCCGGCGCGGTGGCGCGCGGGTCGTTGCGCGCGCGCGGCGGGAATTCGTTGTAGAGGGGGATCCAGAGCTGCTCGTTGGTCGGGAAGCTGAAGCCCGGCGGCATCACGCCGACGACGGTGGCGGCCTTGCCGTTGAGGCGGACGGACCGGCCCACGACATCGGCGGCGCCACCGAACTCGCGCTGCCAGAGTTGGTGGCTGAGCAGCACGACCTTCTCGGCGCCGGGGCGGTTGTCGGCGGCGGTGAAGTCGCGGCCGAGGGCTGGCGCCACGCCGAGGATACGCAGGAAGTTCTCGGAGATGTAGGCGCCGGTGAAACGCTGCGGGTTGCCGGCGATGGTGACGTTGACGGTCGAGCCGTTGATGTAGTTGGCCATCAGCTCGAACGACCGCTGCGCGGACTGCAGCTCGTCGAAGTCGAGGGAGGCGATCTGGCCGGTGGTGCCGAAGGCGGTGGTCTGCGTGGGGTCGATGAAGTTCACGCTCACCAGCCGGTCGGCGTTGGGGAACGAGAAGCCGCGCAGGAGCACGCCGTTGACGACGCTGAACTGCGTGGTGACGGCGCAGATGCCGAGCGCGAGGACGAAGACGGCGATCAGCGTGAACGCGCGGTCCTTGAGGAGGACGCGGAGGGCGAGGCGTGAGTCGGAAGGCATGGGCGGCGGGAGCGATCAGCGACCGGTTGCGAGGGAGAGGAGACGAAGGAGGGCGGGGTGTTCGGGGGTGGCAGCCTGGTTGTTGATCCGTGGAGCCCGGTGGCTTGGCAAGACCGCTAATCGGCGCGGAGGGCGACCATGGGGTCGACGCGGGTGGCGCGGCGGGCGGGCAACAGGCACGCGAGCAGGGCGATGGCGGCGAGCAAGAGCGAGACGGAGGCGAAGACCGCCGGATCGAACGGATGCACGCCATGGAGGAAACCGGCCACGAAACGGGTGCCGGCGGCCGCGAGGAGCAGGCCCGCGGTGAGACCCACGGCGGCGAGCCGGAGCCCGTGGCGGAGCACGAGGTGCCGCAGTTGCGACGGTGCGGCGCCGAGGGCGAGGCGAACCCCGAACTCCTGGGTGCGCTGGCTGACGCTGTAGGCCATCACGGCGTAGACGCCCATCGCGGCGAGGAACAGCGCGATGGCGCCGAGGAAGAGCAGCAGGTTGGCCGCCATGAGGTGCGGGAACAGCGCCATGCTGGAGTAGGCGGCGAGCGTCACGGTGTCCATGAGCTCGACACGCGGGTCGAGCCGGCGCACGGTCTCGCGCAGGGGCGCGGCGAACGCGGCGGGCTCGGTCCGCGTTCGCACGCACAGCCCGAGGTCGAGGTCCGGCACGCCCTGCAGGAACGGCAGGTAGAAGAAACAGCGCGGGGTCTCGTCGACACGGTTGTATTTCCCTGCGCGGGCGACGCCGACGATGGTGCGCCACTGGCCGCCGACGCGGAACCGCCGGCCGAACGGATCTTGCCCCGGCCAGAACCGGCGGGCGAAATGTTCGTTGACGATGGCGACGAGCGGACTGGTGGCGTCGTCGGAGTCGGCGAAGTCGCGACCGCCCACGAGCGGAATGCGCAACGTGGCGAAGTAGCGCGGCGAGATGATCGCGTACTCGTAGGTTTCGTCCTCGCCGACGGGCCGCTCGTAGCCCTCGACTGCGACGCCCCACCCCTTGCAGCCGGCGAGGCCGAGGGGGAACCAGCTGGCGAGCGCGGCTTCCTCGACCTCGGGGCGGTCGGCGACGCGCTGGCGGAGCTCGCGGTAGAAGGCCTTGGCGGTCTCGTGGTCGTGGCCGTTCATGCCGACGCGCATCGGGGCGAGGAGCACACGCTCCGGGTCGAACCCGACATCGGCTTGGCGCGCCCGAGCGAGTCCCTTGACGCAGAGACCGGCGCCGACGAGCAGCACGAGCGCGAGCGCGATCTCGGCGACGACGAGTGCGCCGCGGAGGCGGTTGTGCGCGGCGCCGCCGCCGGCGGAGCGGCCGGCCTCCTTGAGCGCGGCGACGAGGTCGGGCCGCGTGGCCTTGAACGCCGGGGCGAGGCCGAAGAGCAGGCCGGAGGCGAGGGTGAGCAGGAGCGTGATGCCGAGCGACCAGGCATCGAACGGGAACTCGATCTGCGCGCGGCGGGCGATCTCGGCGGGGAGGAAGAGGATGAGCGAGTCGACGAGTTGCCAGGCAAGGAGCACGCCCAGGGCACCGCCGGCGAGGGCATAGAGCAGGCTCTCGGTGAGCAGCTGGCGGATCAGGCGCGCGCGGGTGGCGCCGGCGGCGAGGCGCACGGCGATCTCCTTGGTGCGGCCGGCGGCGCGGGCGAGCATCAGGTTGGCGACGTTGGCCGTGACGATGAGCTGGACGCCGAGGCAGACGGCGAGCAGCAGGCCGAGGGCGGGTCCCATCACCGTCTGCGCGCCCCACGGAACGCGGTGGAGCGGCACGACGCGGTGGCGGGCGTCGCGATTGGTGTCCGGATACTCGGTGGCGAAGCGGGCGTCGGCGGTGGCGACGGCGGCCCGGGCCTGCGCGAGGGAGACGCCGGGCTGGAGCCGGGCGAGGTTGTGCCAGCCGCGGTTGTTGCGGCGCGTGAGGAAATTGCGGCTCTGGTTGCGCACCTCGGCGATCATCGAGGCCGGCGCCCACGCTTCGCAGCGCGGGGGGCTGAGCGAGCCGAGGAACGCCGCGGGCACGACGCCGACGATCGTGAACGCGTGTCGGTTGAGGTCGACAGTGCGGCCCACGATCGCGGGATCGGCGGCGAAGCGGCTGCGCCAGAGACGCTCGCTGATCACGAGCACGGGGTTGCCGCCGGGCAGGCGGTCCTCGTCGGGAAGGAACGTGCGTCCGGCGATCGGCTTCACGCCGAGCAGGTCGAAGAAGTTGGCGGAGACGACCTGCGTTTCGATCCAGCTCGTGTGGCCGGCGACGGTGAGGGAGGCGTCGTTCGACATCGACGCGAGTGTGCCGGCGAAGATGCGGTCGAGCGTGGCGAAGTCCCGGAGGTCGGGCAGGGAGGCGTTGCCGCCGCCGGTGTTCGAAACGATCGCGACGAGGCGGCCGGGCTCCGCGACGCCCGGGAGGGGGTTCCGGACCAGGGTTTGCAGCCAGCAGAGCACGGTGGTGTTTGCGGCGATGCCGAGCGCCAGCGACACGACCACGACAGCGGAGAAGCCGGGGGTCTTGGCGAACTGGCGGAGGGCGTAGCGGAGGTCGGACATTTTCGATTTGGGATTGCCAATTTGCGATTGGGCGGAGGGTGGGCGGTGGCCGGTCGCCGGTGGACGGAGGTCGGAGTCGCTGCTCTCGCGAGCAGCGCCACAGACGGTGGAACTTGGCCCTTGGAACTTGGTGCTTTCGCGCGGGCGGCTACTCGGAGCGGAGGGCGACCATGGGGTCGACGCGGGTGGCGCGGCGGGCGGGGATCAGGCAGGCGAGACAGGCGACCGCGGTCAGGATCACGGGAATCACCACGAAGGTTGCCGGGTCGACGGGGCTCACCTCGAAGAGCAAGCCCGCGAGCAGGTGCGAAGCCGAGGTCGCGAGCACGAGCCCGGCGCCGATTCCGAGGGCCGCAAGACCGAGTCCCTCGCGAAGCACCAACCGAAGGAGTCCCGGGGCGTCGGCGCCGAGCGCCAGGCGCACGCCGAACTCGGTGCGGCGCTGGTTCACCGCGTAGGTCATCACGGCGTAGACCCCGAGCGCGGCCAGCAGCAATGCGACGACGCCCAGACCAAGCAGCAGCCGCATCGCGAAGGTGTGCGCGAGGAACGCCCCCTGCATGTATTCGTTCATCGGCATCGTGCCCCAGAGCTCGACGGCCGGATCGATCCGGTGGAGTTGGCTGCGCAGCGTCGGGAGCACGGCGAGTGGCGAACCGGACGTCCGGATGCTGAGCCCGAGGTTGAGATCCCACACGCCCTGCCGGTAGGGCAGATAGAAGAATTCCTGCGGACGCTCGCCGACCGCGTATTGGGTGACGGTCTTCACGACGCCGACGACGGTCCGTTCGCGGCCGCGGGCTCGGAAGGTGCGGCCGAGGGGATCGAGGCCGGGCCAGAAACGGCGGGCGAAGGCCTCGTTGACGATCGCGACCGGCCGGCTGCGGGCGTCGTCGAGATCGGTGAAATCGCGGCCCGCGAGCAACGGCGTGCGCAGAGTGGCGAAGTACCGCGGCGAAACGATGGCGTAGGGCAGCGTGGTGTCCTCGTTGGGCTGCGGCACGTAGCCGGCGGGTTCGACGGTGAGCTGCGGACCGCGTTCGAGGCCGAGCGGGAAGGTGCTGCCGAGCGCGGCGTCGACGACGCCCGGAAGCGCGGCGACCTCCTGCTGGAGCCGGGCGTAGAAGCCCTCGGCGGTCTCCTCGGTGTAGCCGTGCATCCCGACCCGCAGTCCGGCGAGGAGGACGTTGCCGGTGTCGACGCCGAAGTCGGCGCGCCGCGCCTTCTGCACACTGCGGATGCAGAGCCCGGCGCCGACGAGCAGGGTGAGGGCGAGCGCGATCTCGGTGACGACGAGCAGGCGGCGGAGCAGGTGCGGGCCGGTGCCGCCGGTGTGGCGTCCGCCGTCCTTGAGCACGTGGTTGAGATCGGGACGCGTGGAGAGCCAGGCGGGGACCAGTCCGAACAGGAGGCCGGTGCCGAGGGCGATGGCGGCGGAGAAGCCGAAGGTCGGGAGGTCCAACTCGTTGGCGATGCGGATCGGTAGGTGGCTGGGCGGCGTGAGGTGCGCGAGCAGTTCGATCGCCCAGGTGGCGACGAGGATGCCGCCGATGCCGCCGGCGAGGACGAACCAGACCGTCTCCGCGAGCAGCAGGCGGAGCAGCGGCAGGCGGCCGGCCCCGAGGGCGAGGCGGATGCCGATCTCACCCTGGCGGGTGGTGGCGCGGGCGAGCAGGAGATTGGCGATGTTGGCGGCGCAGATGAGCAGCACGCCGAAACAGACCACGAGCAGGATCTTCAACGCGGGCAACAGCACGGGTTGCGCCCCGTAGGGGGCCCGGGCGAAGGGCAGCAGGCGCAGGTGGATGTTGCGGTTGGAATCCGGGTACGCGACGGTCAGGCGCGCGGAGATCGCGTCGAGCGCCGTCTGGGCGGTGGCGTCATCGACCCCGGGGGCGAGACGCAGCTGGGTGTGGAGCCAGCGGTCCTTGCGGTTCTGCAGGGAGCCGAAGTTGGCCACTTGGCGGTGCATGCTCACTGGCGCCCAGAACTCGCAGGCCAGGCCGCTCATCGTGCCCTGGAACCGCTCCGGCACGATGCCGATCACGGTGAACGGATGGCGGTTGAGCTCGACCGCACGACCGACGACCCCGGGATCGGCGGCGAATTTGCGGCGCCAGAAACGTTCGCTGAGCACGACGACGTTGTCGCCGCCGGGGTGCTGATCCTCGTCGGGGCGGAAAGTGCGGCCATGGAGCGCGCGAACGCCGAGGACCTCGAAGAAGTTGGCCGTGACGATCTGGCCGTAGAGCCAGGTCGGCTGGCCGTCGAGGTAGAGGCAGGCCGGGGTGACCTGGGAGGCGACGACGCCGGCGAAGACCTGCTCGGCGGCGCGCACGTCGGCGAGGTCCGGCGGGGAGACGGTGTGCCAGCGACTATCGGCATGGTCGGTGACGAGCACACGCAGTTGTTGCGGATCGGTGGCGCCCGGCACGGGGTTGTGCAGCATGTTCCGGCGCCAGCAGAAGACGGTGGTCGTGGCGCCGATACCCAGCGCGAGGGTCAAGACGACCGCTGCGACGAGGCCCGGAGCCTTGGCGAGCGAGCGGAGGGCGTAGCGGAGGTCGGAGAGCACGGGAAGAGGTTGAAGTTGAAAGTTGAGGTTGAAGAGAAAGGCGGCTGGTGGAGCGCGGTGGGGGCGGATTCGGTGGTTTGCGCTTCAACCTAAACTTCCGACTTCAACGGGCTCGTTTCCTCCTAATCCGCCCGGAGGGCGATCATGGGGTCGACGCGGGTGGCACGGCGGGCGGGGAGCCAGCAGGCGAGGGCCGCGACGGCGCTCAGCGCACCGGCGACGAGAACGAAGACCACGCCGGCGTCCGCCAGTTGCGTGCCGTAGAGCTGGCTGGCCAGCGCGTAGCCGGTGGCGATGCTGCCGACCGCTCCGATCAGGATACCGAGCAGGACCAGCCACAGTCCGCCGCGGAGCACCTGCCGCAGGACGTGGTTCGCATCGGCACCGAGGGCGATGCGCACGCCGATCTCGCGTGTGCGTTGAGTCACCGAATACGACATGACGCCGTAGAGGCCGACGCAGGCGAGCACGAGGGCGATGCCGGCGAAACTGCCGACCAGGATGAGCATCGTGCGGCGCAGCCGGAGCGTGAAGGCGTTGTCGACGGCCTGCTGCATGGTGCGGAGGTTCGCGATCGGTTGATCGGGGTCGACGGCGCGGACGGCGCGGCGGATGCCTTCTCCCAGCGCGAGCGGTGAACCGTGCGCGCGCACGGCGATGCTGACCGACCAGGGAAAGTCGATGACGGGCAGGTAGAGCATCGGGGGCGGCGGCACATCGGGCTGGTAGAGGCTAATATTGCCGACGATGCCGACGATCTCGCGGTCGACGTCCTTGAACCGCACGTGGTGCCCGAGCGGATCGGGGTCGGGGAAGAGCTGGCGGGCCAGGGCTTGGTTGACGACGACGACCTTGGCGGCGCCGTCGATACTGTCCGCCTCCGCGAGGTTGCGACCGCGCAGCAGCGGCGTACCCAGCGCGGCGAAGATGTCGCCGGCGATGCCGTCGAAGCCGGTCCGGCTGTCGGCCTTGGCGTCGGCGATCTCGGCGCGGCGGATCGTGTCGCCGTAGAAGTTGCGGTTGTTGAAGGGGGCGGAGGAGGTCATCCCGGCGGCGGCCACGCCCGGCAGGGCGGAGATCTCGCGCAGGACGGCCTGGATGAAGCGGACGCGGTGGGCCGGGGTGGGGGCGGAATCGCTGTTCTGGGTGAGTTCGAAGAGCAGCACGTTTTCGCGGTTCATGCCGATATCGGCCCGGAGCGTCATCATGAAGCTGCGCAGCAGCAGGCCGGCGGCGAAGAGGAGAACGACGGTGAGGGCTGTCTCCGCGACGATGAAGAGGCGCTGGAGGCGATGCCGGGAGCCGCCGGAGGAACCGCGCGAGCTTTCCTTGAGGTCGTGGGAGAGCTCGGGCCGGGCGACGCGCAGCGCCGGGACGAGGCCGAAGCCGATGCCGGTGGCGAGCGAGATCAGTAAGGTGAAGCCAAGGACGACCGGATGAAGGGTGACGCCGAGCGTCGTACCGAGGGAGCTGGTCGCGTAGGCGATGAGCGGCTCCATCGCGTAGGTGGCGACGAGCAGGCCGGCGGCGCCGCCGAGCAGGGAGAGGAGGGTGCTCTCGACGAGGAGCAGACGGACGATGCGGCCGGCGCCGGCGCCGAGGGCGATGCGCACGGCGATCTCGGTCTGGCGGGTGGCGGCACGGGCGAGCAGGAGGTTGGCGACGTTGGCACAGGCGATCAGGAGCACGACGGCGACGATGGCCATCAGCATCAGCAGATAGGGCTGGGTGCCGGAGGTGTTGGCGTCGTGGAGTGAGACGACGGTGACGGCCCAGCCCGACTTGTTGGGCGGGTAGAGCGAGTCGAGCCGCTGGGCGGCGGCCGCGAGCTCGGCCTGGGTCTGTGCGAGGGCGGCGCCGGGCTTGAGGCGGCCGAAGACGGTGCAGACGTAGTTGTAGTTTCGCTTCTGCTTGTATTCGGCAGCGCCGATCGCGGCCGGGACGAGAAACTCGGCGGGGTCGCCGTTGATGGCGTTGGGCCCGAGGATGCCGACGACGGTGTAGGCGCGGCCATCGAGGCGGATGGGACGGCCGACGATGGTCGGGTCGCCCCCGAAGCGGCGCTGCCACGACTCATGGCTAAGGATGGCGACGAAGTTGTCGCCGCCGGCCGAGTCCTCCTCCGCGGCAAAATCGCGGCCGAGGCGGGGTTGGAGTCGGAAAACGCGGAGGTAGTCGGCCGTGACGGCGTAGCCGGAGATCTGCGCGGGCTCGGCGACGCCGGAGAGGTTGAAGGTGACGTTGTGCAGGGCGGCGATGGACTCGAGCGACTTGGCGTGCTGTTGCCAGTCGAGGAAGGTGCCGCCGTCGGCGCTGCCGCGGGCGCCGGGCGTGGGACCGTGGAAGATCTGGACGAGGCGGTTGGACTCGGGGTACGGCAGCGGCGAAAGGAGGATCGCCTCGACCACGCTGAAGATCGCGGTGTTGGCTCCGATGCCGAGAGCGAGGGTGAGGATGGCCACGGCGGAGAAGCCGGGGGCTTTCACGAGCTGGCGGAGGGCGTAGCGGAGGTCCGATAACATCTTAGATTTGGATTGCCGATTTGCGATCAGGCGGAGGGTCGGCGGCCGGAGGTGCGGAGATCGTACTCGTTCTCCTTCTCGTTCTCGGGTTTGGGGGCGGTGACGGGTTCGGAGGATGGAAGAGAGAACGAGTAGGAGGACGAGACGAAGGGGACGGTACTCGGTGGCGGAACACTGAACATTGCACTCTGAACTCTGAACTCTGAACCCTGAAGCGAGCAGGAGCAGAGGTGGAGGGGAGGGGGATCAGAGGTCTGAGAATCCCGTCAGTCGGCGCGGAGGGCGATGAGGGGATTGGTGCGGGCGGCGCGGTGGGCGGGCCAGAAGCTGGCCGCGAGGGTGGCCACGCCGAGGACGGCGAGAATGGCAGCGGCGAGCCAGTAGCCGGGGAACGGCATCGAAGGCATGGTGTTGCCGAGTAACCGGTAGACGGCGACATACCCGGGCAAGCCGAGCAGCATGCCGAGCGCGAAGAGCAGCGCGCTTTGCCGGAAGACCATGGTGACGATCGAGCGGTAGTCGGCGCCGAGGGCTATGCGCACCCCGATGTCGCGGGTGCGCTGGGCGGTGAGGTGGGCGATCACGCCGTAGAGGCCGACGATGGCGATGAGCAGGCCCATGCCGGCGAAGATGGCGAGGTTGGCGATGACGAGGTTGATGTTGTCCATGTTGCGGTCGATCGATTCGCGCACGGAGCCGCCGCCGGCGACGGGGAGGTCGGGGTCGAGCGCGGCCACGGCGCGGCGGACGGACTCGGAGATGGATTCGGGTGGCACGGAAGTGCGCAGGATGAGCGCCTTGTAGCGGGGCGGGAAATTCACGAGCGGCCGGTACACTTGGAGCCGGGTCGACGGGCTGCCGAGGTTGGCAGCCATCTGCACATCGCCCACGACGGCGACGATCTCGGCGAGTTCGTCGCGCTCCTTCATCCGGAGGCGTTTGCCGACGGCGTCCTCGCCGGGCCAGAAACGGCGGGCGAGGGTTTCGTTGACGACGATCATGGGGCGGGCATCGGCGCGGAGATCGGCGGGGAAGACCGTGCCGGAGCGCACAGGGATGCCCATGGCGGCGAAGAAGTCGGCGGAGACGGGGATGGAGGTGACGGCCGGTTCCTTGCCCGGGGCGAAGGTCTGGCCCTCGGGGGTGACGTTGTCGCCGCCGAAGTAGGCGTAGAGCGGCACGTTGGTGGCGATGGCGGCGTGGGTGACGCCGGGGAGGGACGCGAGGCGTTCGAGGAGTTCGCGGTGGAAGGTGCGGAGTTTCTCGTCGTCGTGGTAGCGGTTCCACGGGGTGACCAGGAAGCCCGAGTACAGGCCCTCGGGGTTCCAGCCGAGGTCGCGGGCGACGAAGCCGCGGGCGCCGAGGGCGAAGGCGCCGGCCACGCCCACGAGGATGAGGGTGAAGGCGAGTTCGGCGGCGACCAGGGTGTATTTGAGGCGGGGGTGCGCGCGGCCGGCGGTGGACCCGCGGGCGCCATCCTTGAGGCTGTCGGCGGCGGAGGCGCGGGAGGCGAGCCAAGCGGGAGCGAGACCGAAGGCGAGGGCGCTGACGACGGCGCTGATGGCGGCGAAGGCGAGCACGCGGCCGTCGAGCGGGATGGAGAGGGGGTCGCCGTTGACGTTGAGGTTGCGGCCGAGGAGCGAGGCGCCCCAAGCGGCGACGAGGAGGCCGACGATGCCGGCGGCGACGGCAAGCACGGCGCTCTCGGCAAGCAACGGGCGCATGAGCTGGGAGCGGCTGGCGCCGAGGGCCGAGCGGATGGCGAACTCGCGGCTGCGGCCCAGGGAGCGGGCGAGCAGGAGGTTGGCGAGGTTGGCGCAGGCGATGACGAGCACCATCGTGGAGAGGACGGGCATCATCCAGAGGATCATACGGCTGACCGAGTCCATGTTGGAGTCGTGGAGGGAGACGGCGCGGAGGCTGTCGGTGCCGAGTTCCTTGGGGTGGTCCTGGGCGAGACGGGCGCCGATGGTGCGCAGTTCGCTGTGGGCCTGCGCGAGGGAGACCCCGGGCTTGAGGCGCCCGACAATGCCCATCCACGAGTTGGTGCGGTCGGCGGGGAAGGTGGTCTGCTGGGTGAGCGGGCGCACGATGTCGCACGGGCCCCAGACCAGCGGTGCCTCGAACGAGGCGGGGAGCACCCCGATGACGGTGGCGTTCTCGCCGTTGATGCGGAGGGTGCGGCCGATGACCTGCGGGTCGGCGGCGAAACGGCGAGTCCACATCCGGTGGGTGAGGACGCCGACGGCGCTCTTGCCCGGTTGGTCCTCGTCGGGGGCGAAGAGGCGGCCGTGGGCCGGGGCGACGCCGAGGAGGTTGAAAAAGTCGGCGCTGAAGTTGACGGCGTTGATCTGAACGGCGGGCTGGTCGGGCTCGGCGAGGGCGAGGGAGTCGTAGGAGAAGAGGCCGACGGGGGCACAGGTGGTGATGGCGGCGCGGATATCGAGGGCGTTGCCGGGGGCGTGGCCGTTTTGCTGGGACTGGGGCGTGGTGCGGAAGACGCGCACGAGCCGATCGCTCGCGGGGTAAGGGAGGGAGCGGAAGAGCAGGACGTTGGTCAGCGAGAAGGCCGAGGTGCTCAGCCCGATGCCCAACGCGAGGGTCAGCACGGCGATAGCGGTGAACCCCGGCGACTTCAGGAGGGTGCGGAGGGCGAGACGGAGGTCGGAGAGCATTTGCGATTGGAGATTGCCGATGGGCGTTTGGACGGAGGGCGGAGGCTGGACTCAAGTTGCACGCGGTGTGCCAGCTCGGGAAAAGGTCCGTAAGGCATTGGTAGATAAATAGAAAGCGATGACGGTCTGTCTGACGCCGCGACCGGACCGGCCGGGGCTGGGAAAGGTCCGTCCCACAATCGGGACGGGCGGATGGGGCGAAGGCCCTAAAGCCGGAGACGGCGTGGTCGATTGACCCGGTATGAAGAAGATGGGTCTCCGCATGAAGCTGCTCCTCGGCGCGTTGGCGTTGGCGGTGTTACCGCTGGCCATCCTGATGGTCGTCGTGCCCGCGCAGGTCGTGAAGGCGTTCGGCTACACGGGCCGCCTGCATCTCGCGCAGTCGGCGCAGGACATCTCGGTCTCGCTGGACCAACTGATGAGCCGGCACGTGGAGATCGTGCAGGGGCTGGCGGCGGCGGAGTCGTTCGCCAGTGCATTGGCGGAACGGAACGCCGGTGCGGTCTCGGCGGAGACGGTGAACGCCACGAACCGCCAGATCCGGGCGATGCTCAAGGGGGCGGGGGAGCACTACCAGGGGATGTTCCTGTGCGACGCTTCGGGAATCATCTTCGCCGGGTGCCTCAAGGACGGCTCGACCGCGGCATACGCGAACCTCGACGTGCGCGATCGTGCCTATGTCGCCCAGGCGAAGGAGACGCGGCGCGCGGTGATCGGCGAGGCGGTGCGTTCGAAGATCGGCGACGTGCCGATCGTGGTGATCTGCATGCCGATCGCCGACGAGCGCGGGGCTTTCGCGGGGTTGGTCGGGATGTCGCTGGAACTTGATTACCTGATCGCGACCGTCGCCAAGCAGAAGGTGGGCGAGAAGGGGTATCCGTTCGTGATCAACCGGGCGGGGGTGATGGTGGCGCATCCCGATCCGACGCGAGTGTTGAAATTGAATTTCTCGCAGGTGGCCGGCGCCGAGCACATCGCCCGCAAGATGATCGCGGGCGGAACCGGCGTGGAGGAGTACGTGAGCAGCACCGGAGTGCGCAAACTCGCGGCCTTCGCGCCCGTGCCCACGGCGGGCTGGAGCGTGGCAGCGAGCATCGACGAGGAGGAGTTCACCGCTCCCGCGCAGCGCGTCCGCTGGTCCGTGATGGGCATCGGGGTGGCGTGCCTGCTGGTCGCCGGGGCGGCCTCGATGGTGTTCTCGCAGCGTCTGGCGGCGCCGTTGAAACATACGGCGCTGGTGCTGGGCGAGGCGTCACGGACGATGGATACGAATTCGGGCGAGATCGCGACCGGCGCGCAGACGTTGGCCGAGGCGACCGCCAAGCAGGCGGCCGGCATCGAGGAGACCGCGGCGTCGGTCACCGAGTTGACCGCCTCGACCCAGTCGAACGCGCAGGAGGCGCAGGAGGCGGCGCGCACCGCCGCCGCCGCGGGCGCGCGGGTCGTCTCGGCGAGCACGCGGATGCAGGAGCTCGCCGAAGCGGTCCAGGCGGTGGCGGAGGCCAGCGCCCAAACCGGCAAGGTGATCAAGACCATCGACGAGATCGCCTTCCAGACCAACATCCTCGCCCTCAATGCCGCGGTGGAAGCCGCGCGAGCCGGCGAATCGGGCGCGGGGTTCGCGGTGGTGGCGGACGAGGTGCGCAATCTCGCCGGCCGGGCCGCCTCGGCGGCGCGGGATTCGGGCGAGACGCTGGCGAAGGCCGGCACGCTCGTGGCGCGCAGCCGCGACCTGGCGTTGAGCGCCAACGAGGAGTTTTCGCAGGTGAAGGAGGATGCTCAGCGCATCGAGAAACTGATGGGCGGCATCGCCGGGGCGAGTCGCGAGCAGGCCACCGCACTCGAGCAAGTGAGCCGAGCGCTTTCGGAGATCGAGCAGGGGGTGCAATCCGGGGCGGCGACGGCCGAGGAGGCCGCCGGTGCCGCGCAGGAGATGCGGGCCCAGACGGGACGCGTGCACCACGAGATGGAGTCCCTGCGATCGATCGTGCTGGGCTCGAGCGAGGGGGCGACCCAGGCGGTCCACGCTCCTGCGCCTGCCCAGGAGCGTCGGGCGATGGCAGCGGCGCGGCGCGAGCCGGTCGCTCGTCATTGATCTGTCACGGCGAGGTCTCCCCGGGAGTTTGGCGGCCGGCGGCAACGCAGGCGCGGGATTACCGCTGGTACGGCCGAGCCGGGGACGGGCTCGGCGGTCGTTTGGCAGCGACGTTCAGGCCGCGAGCGCGGCGACGAGGGCGAGGGCGGACTTGGCGCGGTTGAGCGTGTAGAGGTGGTAGCCAGGGGCGTGGTTGGCCAGGAGGCCGCGGATTTGCGTGATCGCCCATTCGAGGCCGATGAATTCCACGGCGTCGGCGCTGTCGCCGGCGGCTTCGAGGCGGCGTCCGAGTTGGGCGGGCAGAGCGGCGCCGCAGAGCTCGCTGATGCGCCGGATCTGCTTGAGCGAGAGCACGGGCATGATGCCGGGGACGATCGGAACCTGGATACCGCGGGCGCGGCACGCCTCGACGAAGCGATAATAGACGGCGTTGTCGAAGAAGAGCTGGGTGACGATGAAATCGGCGCCGGCGTCGACCTTGCGCTTGAGGTTGTCGAGATCGGCGGCGAGCGAGCCCGCTTCGGGGTGCTTCTCCGGGTAGCCGCCCACGCCGAGGCAGAGATCGGGATGCGCACGCTTGAGGAGGGCGACGAGGTCGGAGCCGTAGCGCAGGCCGGGCTGGAAGGCGGTGGCGGCATCGAGGCCTTTCGGCACATCGCCGCGCAGGGCCATGATGTTGCGGATACCACTGGCGTGGTGGGCGGCGGCAATCTGCGCGATCTCGGCGGGGGAGTGGTTGACGCAGGTGAGGTGCGCCATCGTGACGAAGCCGTGCTCCTCGCGCAGCTGCCGGGCGATCTGGGCGGTGCGCTCGCGGGTGCTGCCGCCGGCGCCGTAGGTGATCGAGACGTAGTCGGGCGAGAGCTTGCGGATCTCCTGCGCGGTGAGGCGGAGCAACTCGACGCCGGCGTCGTCCTTCGGCGGGAAGAACTCGATGGATTTGAGCGGGCGGCCGGCGGCGAAGAGAGCGGAGATCGGGCGGTCGGGAGTCATGGGAAAGGACGAATCAACGAATCCGGATGCGACGATTAGTAAAGGGGGAAGTTGGGTGGGGAGGGGTGGACGGAGGGGACGGATGGCAGGCGTAAAGCCCGCCCCACCAACGGAGACGGAAGCGAACTTACGGTGTCGCAGTCGCGGCGGCGCGGTCTTGCTCGGTGCGGAGGCGGAGCTGGCCGCAGGCGGCGTCGATCTCGTGGCCCTTCTCGCGGCGGAGCGTGAAGGAGACGCCGGCGCGGTCGAGCACGGCGGCGAACTTCTCCTGGCGGGCGAGACTGGGGCGTTTCCACTCGAGGCCGGCGACAGTGTTGTACGGGATCAAATTCACATGCGCGTGCAGATCGCGCGCGATGGCGGCGAGGCGTTCGGCCTGGTCGAGGGAGTCGTTGACGTCCTCGATGAGGATGAACTCCAGGGTGAGCATGCGGCCGTGCTTCTCGGCGAACTCCTGCGCGGCGGGGATGAGTTCAGCGAGGGGCCAGCGCTTGTTCACCGGCATGATGCGCTCGCGCACGACGTCGGTCGCGCCGTGCAGGCTGATCGCGAGGCGGAAGCCGAGCGGCTCCTCGGCGAGTCGGCGGATCTGCGGGACGAGGCCGGAGGTGGAGAGGGTGATGCGGCGCGCGCCGAAGCCGAGGCCCCAGTCGGCGTTGAGGATGGTGAGCGCGGCGATGAGGGCGTCGTAGTTGTGGAGCGGTTCGCCCATGCCCATGACGACGAGGTTGTCGAACGAAGCCAGCTCGGCGCGGGCGCGGGGCGTGCGGGCGTCCTCGCGGTAGCAGACCTGCAACAGTTGTGCGACGATCTCGCCGGCGGAGAGGTTGCGCTTGAGGCCGGCGAGGCCGGAGGCGCAGAAGACGCAGCCCATGGCGCAGCCGACTTGCGTGGAGATGCAGATGGTCTTGCGCGAGTGATCGACGCCCACGCCGTCCTGCGGCGCGCGGATGATGACGGTCTCGATGAGCGAGCGGTCGCGCAGCTCGAGGAGAAGCTTGTCGGTGACATCCTGCGACTGGCGGTCGAGCACGAGCGTCGCGGGCATGAGGTCGAACGTCTCGTCGAGCCAGGCGCGGAGCGGCTTGGAGAGGTTGCTCATCTCGTCCCACGAGCGGGCGCGCTTTTTGTAGAGCCAGTCGAGGATCTGCTGGGCGCGAAACTTCGGTTCGCCGCGCTCGGCGAGGCGGGCGGAGAGAGTATCGAGGGTCTCGCCGGTGAGCGGCGGTTTCGCGGGCGTGAACTTCATCGGTGCGGCGTGGTCGGAGCGGGTGGCGAGGAGCGAACAGAGTGTTTGCCAGCCCGCAAGCTTGCCCGCAATCAAGACCCCGAGTGACCACCCTCGACCGCTACATTTTCCGCAACGTGCTGTTCTCGTCGCTGGCCGCGGTGGGGGTGTGCGCGTTCGTGTTGCTGGTGGGCAACATCGTGAAGGATCTGCTGAAGTACTTCGTCTCGGAGCAGATCGACCTGGAGACATTCCTGCGGCTGGCGGCGATGCTGGTGCCGTACGTGGTCGCGTTTGCGCTGCCGTTGGGATTGCTGACCGGCATCTTGCTCGTGCTGGGGCGCTTCTCGGCGCAGCAGGAGATCACGGCGATGCGGGCGGCGGGGTGGGGTGTGGTCCGGATCGCGCGGCCGATCTTCGTGCTCGCGCTGCTCGGTGCCGCGCTCTCGCTCTGGTTCAACTGCGCCGTCAGCCCGCGCGCGCGCAGCGGCTTCAATCTGATCAAGGCCGATGCAGTGCGGACCAATCCGCTCAGTTTCATCGTCCCACACGAGTTCGTACGGGAGTTCCCCGGCTATGTGATCTACGTGGCGAACAAGACCGGAACGAGCGTGACGGACCTCTCGATCTGGAACCTCGATGCGCAGAATCGCGTGAAAGGTTACCTGCGCGCGCAGACCGGCACGGTCGAGTACGACGAGGAGAACGCGCAGCTGCTGATCACGCCGCGCGACGGCGTGCTCGAGATCCGCGACAGCGAGGCGCCCGGGGATCTCACCAAGGACCCACGTCTGATCCAGTTCGCCGAATGGCAGCGGATCCCGTTGCCGCTCGAACACCTCGTCGGCAAGAGCACCTACAAACGGAAGTTGTCGCTGCTGACCTTCACCGAACTGAGCGAGGAGCTCCGCAAGACCGAGATCTCGACCGAGGGCACCGCGGGGGAGCGGCGCCTGCGCGCCACCCAGATCCGCTACACGATGCAGAAACAGGTCTCGCTCGCGGCCGGGGTGCTGGCCTTTGCCCTGGTGGGTGTGCCGCTGGGGATCAAGATGCAGCGCAAGGAGACCTCCGCCAACCTCGGGCTCGCCGTCGTTCTGGCCCTTGGATACATGTTTCTGCAGATGATCATCGACTGGTCGCAGAAGCATCCGGAGCTCCGCCCGGAGCTGCTCGTCTGGCTCCCGGCCGCCGCCTTCGCGGGGTTGGGGCTCTGGCTGTTCCGCCGCGTCGACCGGCAATAGCGGGCGGAGGGCCGGCGTCATCC
This sequence comes from Verrucomicrobiota bacterium, assembly GCA_023446735.1. Lineage (GTDB taxonomy): Bacteria > Verrucomicrobiota > Verrucomicrobiia > Opitutales > Opitutaceae > CAJCBL01. The sequence continues at coordinate 19,552 of JAEXPQ010000134.1, read as the reverse complement.
GGCCGAAACGCAGGGCTCGGTCGGGTTTTGCCCGATGGAGCGGAGGAGCGACGTCTGCTATCTTCCCGCCATCGGCTCCGATCGAGCGCCATCCAGGCGCCCGGCCCGCGGGCCGATGACGCCCGCCCCCGGCGTCGGACCTCGTCGAGAGTGGGTATCCGGAATACGATGAAGAATTTCTCCAGTGCTTTCGGTGACAGGATCGCGGACCACCTCGAGTTCGAGATTCGCGGCGCCGTTCCCAGGCCGTCGACCACGGAGCGATTGGGGCTGCTGAGTTGAGCGGCCTGGGCTTGTGGCGCAGGCGTCCAGCGAACAACCCAGCCTGAGACCCGCACCTATCACTGGACTGAACCCCGGGCCTTGTGCCCGGGGTTCTTGTTTGTCGGCAGGCCGGTTGCTGGGGTCGTTGCCCCATCCTGGGCTTTCCCGTTCAACTCCACCCACGGGTGGCCGATGATTCGCCGCGATGGATTCGATGTCCTCCTTCCCCACGCGCGAGGCCGTGGTCTCGCCCATCGCCGATGGACATTTTCGCCTGGTCAGCGCCAGCGATGCCCACCCGCTCACCCCCATCGTCTTCAACAACCGCAAGGCCGCCCGAAATTGGGCGCTTGGGAAAGGATACCAGGTCCGGATGACTGGATCGCCCGGGGGGCGTTGATTCCGGCCGCAGGCAGGGATCAACGCGACAGCGGCGGTGGAGCGCCGGCATAGGAGCCGGCGGCGCCCCGGGCCGCATCGTGTGTCGCGAACTTTACGCGACGAAGGGCGCACAGGCCTCGGGCCGGGTGCGGCGGGCGACGCTGGTGCGGCGACGCTCTCTTCGCCGGATGGCGCTGCGGTCCCCCGGGAGGGGCTTCGGGTCGGTCGTCCCGCGCCTGCAGGCGAGCGTTGATGCAGTCGATCCGCCGCAAGTGGGCGAGGGGGGCCGGCGCATGTGCCGCCCGGCGAGCGAGCGGGCCGACGCGAACGAGTCGTCGCACCCGGTCCTGCCCTTGGGGTCGGCGCGCGTCGAGGATCGCGGGTGGCGGGCTCAGCCGCCGTTGTCTTCCTGGATGAAGAGGTCCGCGATGAGCGGACGCCCCTTAACCTCGAAATCGAAAGTCCAGCGTTGCGCCCCGGCGACGGTCTCGACCTGCAGCTGGGAGCCGCGGAGCACGGTCGGAAGGGTGACCTTGCACTGGAACCCGAGGTCGCAGATCCCGTTCTTGAATGTCCCGACCGTCATGTTGGTGATCTCGCCGACGACATCCTTCACGATCTCGGCGTTGTCCGGGGTCAACATTTCGGCAGGGGTCATGCCGGTGATCCCGGCGGCGATCTGGGCCGCGAGATCCATCTCCAAATAGAGATAGACCATCCCGTTGGCCTCGCCGGTGAAGCCGACGGACCCGACGATGAGCGGATCGCGGGATCCCGCCTTGTAGAAGGGGATGCCGTCGGACTCCTCGCGACTGTGGCGGCGGATGTATTTGGCCCCCAAGTGCGCGGTTGTCTGCATGACCTTCAGAATCGCGTTTTCGAGCAACTTGGTGAGGGTCTCGATGTCGGGAAAAGTCGTTTCAGCCATGGGAACGCCGTCGGTCTGGCGCCCGCCGGCCGGCTTTCCGGTGGCGTGGCGCTCGTCCGGGCAAGCGGTCCAATCGGACGAACCGGAGACGACCTAAGGGAAAAATTCCATTGCCTTGGGGCGCGAGTGGCGCGGTTCGCAACGGCGGCTCAGGGGACTATCGTTGCCGCGAGGTGATCCGATGTGTGGAAGGGCTCAAGACCGGCCCGGTTCCGGCGCTGCCGTGGCTGCGCGGCGCGAGGAGCGCGAGCGCATGGTGGCCCGGCAGATTGCGGCGCGCGGAGTCTTCGGGCGGACCGTGCTGGAGGCGTTGCGCGCGGTGCCCCGCCACCGGTTTGTTCCCGCGCAGTGGACGGCCGCCGCGTATGCGGACGAGCCCTTGCCGATCGGTTGGGGACAGACGATCTCGCAGCCCTACATCGTTGCGCTGATGAGCGAGTTGCTGGCGTTGCACCCGAGCGACCGAGTGTTGGAGATTGGCACCGGTTGCGGGTATCAGACGGCGGTTCTCGCGCGCTTGGCCGCGCTGGTTTACTCCGTCGAGATCGTTCCACCGCTCGCGGCGCGGGCGGCGGCGTTGCTGGCCGAGCTGGGTGTCGACACGGTCTGCCTGCGAGTTGGCGACGGCACGTACGGCTGGCCCGAACATGCGCCCTATGACGGGATTCTCGTGGCGGCGGCACCGGAGCGTCCGGCGCCCGCCTGGAGCGAACAATTGGCCGAAGGGGGGCGGCTGGTCGTGCCGCTCGGCGGGCGCGCCGGGCAATGGCTCCATCGTTTCACGAAACGGGGCGACCGCCTGGTCGACGAGGCGATCATGGCGGTGCGCTTTGTCCCGCTGGTGCACGGTGCCTGAGCCGGGCGGCCGCACGGGGAGGGACGAGGTCGCGGCGAAACGCGAGGGGCCGTGGAGGTTCCCGCACGGTCGCCGGCGGAGGGGGGGCGTCGGGTCCGCTGCGTCCCGATGTCACGAAAACATGAGCACTGTGTCCGGGAAAATGGGATTCGGCGGACGGCGCGGCGGAGGCCTAGTCCTTGGGGCCATGTTCGCCGCTGCGCCACGGGAGGCTGTCGAGCACGTTGTCGCCCAGGGCGTGCGCCGCCTTGCGCCAATCGACATCCCAGCGCACGCGCGAAGTGAACCGGTGCTCGACCTCCGAACCGAAGAAGATCGCCTCGTAGCCGGCGCCCACGACGAGGCGCCCCGGCAGGCGGGGAAGCCAGCGGGAGGGTACCTCGTAGCTCACCGTCGGCTGGAGGCTCAGGTACTCGCGTCCCCCGCCGTCGATGCCGGTCGTCCGCAGCGGGGTGGCGAAGGTGTAGTGCCAAGGGGCGCGATGCAGCACGACGCCGGGCGTGACGATCAGGTTGTCGCGCGAGGGACGGTAGCGCGCGATCCGCCCCGGGGCGGGATCGGAGTCGAAGAACTCGTAGCCGATGTTCAGGAAGGCGCCCAGTCCCGGGACCGCGTGCAGGTCGCGCGAGAGCGCGATGTAGGGGTTGCAGCGGGTGGTTCCGATCGTGAGCTGTTCCGGGGCACCCGGAGCCGGCATCGTGACGGTGGTACCGAAGGCGGTGTCGAAGTACTGACTGAGCAGATTGTTCCAGGCCAGCTTGCCCCCGAAACGGTACTCCGCGAGACCGGCCCCGCCTTCGCCCTTGCCTCCGAAGTTGTCGATGTAGGGCAGGACTTCGGCGCTGAGTTCGCAATGGCGGGTGAGCGCGTAGCGCAGGCCGGTGCGGACGCGCACGTAGTCCTTTTGCGTGAGGTCGCCCAGCGACGGGTTGAGCGTGAAGCGCAGCGATTCCGGGCGGATGATCTTGGGCAGCTGGAAATCAAAGATGCCACGGATGCTCACGGCGTCCTGGTCGTCGACGGTGCTGCGGGCGGCGGGCTCCGCGGCGGTGGCGCGGCCTGTGGCGAGAAGCAGGGGCAGGAGCAGGGCGACGACGAAGGGCGAACGGTTTCGGGGCGCGGGCATAGGTTGAGGGATGGACCGTAGCGGGCCGACAAGGTTGCGTCGACGGCGTTTCTCGATGCTTGCGCGCCTCCGCCGCGCCCTGCCGGCGGCCGCAACTTTCCCTCGACTTCCTAGGGTGATTTCCCTCCCATATCGCGCAGCGAAGTGCACGCCCCACATGAACGTCCTCCCCGAACTCAACCCCGAAACCTACTCGCTCTTCCAGTTCACCCTCACCTCGCGCGATGAGGGCACGGCCAGCCAGAAGTCCCATTGCTGGGGGGAGAACTTCAACATCGAGGAGGCCTTCAATGCCGCGAAGGCGCTGGTGACCCGGGACTTCGAGGCGATGCGCACGCTCCTGCGGCAGAAGGGCGACAAGGAGGCGACGGCGAATCTCCAGATTAACGATACTGAGTTCGGGTACGATCTTCGCCACAACTACCTGGTCGTTTCCCGCTATTGGATCCACGCCAAGCCTTCCCTGAAGAAGATGGTGTGAGAACGTTTTTGGCCGGCCGGCGCATTCTTTGGAAAAAGCGCTTGCCGGTGGCGCGGGGGCTGTCCAGCGTCCGCGTCTCCCTGACGCCGAGGTGGCGAAATTGGCAGACGCACTAGATTCAGGTTCTAGCGCCTTAACGGGCGTGCAGGTTCGACTCCTGTCCTCGGCACCACCAGACGCGCCGGTACCAACCGGCGCGTCGTTGCGTTTTAGGGCTCGGGAATCCCGAGGGTTCGCACCATTCACGGGGTAGGTTAGCTTGTTCCAAGCTCCGGCCATGAAGACCAACACCAGTTCCGATCTCCCGTCCGAGCGTCTGCGCGTGTGGCAGGTCTCGCCGCCGCCCGATCCAGCCTTTCGTCCGGCGGTATGGTCGCGAATCGCATCGACCATGCGGGTCCGGCAGGAGAGTTGGTGGGGCTATTGCCGGCGGCACGCCCTGTTGTGGGGGCTCGTGTTCCTGGTGGGGACCGCCGGCGCGGGGCTGCACGGGCAGCGGGTGGGGATGAAGCACCGCAGCGAGGACCACCGCGCGATCGTCGGCACCTATCTGGCGGAAATCGACGCCCGCGCGACGCTTCGCTGAGGGGACGAGCATGCGGCACTTCTGGAAAACGCTCGCACTTGCTGGCGTACTCGCGGCGGGGACGTGGTACACCTGTTTCCGGGTCCACTGCGATCCCTCGGCGCACGCGGCGGCGCAAGCGGGTGACGTGCTCGGGTGGATGCGGTGCGAGTTCAGCCTGTCTGAGGAGCAATTCACCGCGATCCGGGCGTTGCACGAGGAGCATCGCAAGGAATGCGCCGCCCACTGCGCGGCCGTTCGCGAGGCGCGTGCCCGTGAAGGCGCAGCGCGCCAGGCGGGAGACTCGGCCGGTGCCGCAGCGGCGGCGAACGCGCAGCGGGACGCCGAGACGCTCTGCCGTGCCTCGGTCGAGGCGCATGTGCGCCGGATCGCGGCGCTGATGACTCCGGCGGAAGGGGAGCGTTATTTGCGCTTGGTATTGCCGCGGTTGGACGATTCCGACCATTCCGGGCCCCCCGACCTTTCCCCTGCTCGCTGACTCCGTCGACATGCCCGCCGAGAATCCCAGCGAGCCGATGGACGAGGTGTTGATGGAGCGCCTCCGCGCGGGCGACGATTCCGCGCTCGGCCCGCTCATGGCCCGGTGGGAAGTGCCGCTGAAGTCTTTTCTCTACCGACTCCTGCTCAATGCCGACGAGGCGGCCGAGTTGGCGCAGGAAACGTTCGTCAAACTCTACTTCCAGCGGGCTCGGTACCGGGCTGGAGCGCGGTTCGCTCCATGGCTCCTGACCATCGCGGCCAACCTTGCTCGAAATCGCCGGCGGTGGTGGCGTCGTCATCCAGCGGTCTCGCTGGACGAGCCGGACGGCGAAGCGGGGGCGTCGCCGCGTTGGGAGATCGTCGACCCGGGTGCGACTCCCGACCTGCAGGTGCGGGCGAAGGAGCGCGCGGCCGAAGTGCGCTCCGCGGTCGCGGCGCTGCCACATGAGCTGCGGGAGGTCGTGGTGTTGGCCGAGTTCGAAGAACGTTCGCAGGCCGAGATCGGCGCGATCCTCGGGTGCTCGGTCAAAGCGGTCGAGATGCGCCTCTATCGGGCTCGGGAGCGGCTGCGGCGAGTTCTTGCTCCCGGCGGCGGAAGAACGTCCAAGGGCTTTGTTTCGACCTAAAGTCCGTGCCGGGACGGCCGTTAGGAGGTGAAGCGCAACCACGCGCCTCCACCTTTTCCGCCATGGACGCCGAAACCACCACCACTGCCCGGGCCAAGAACCGCACCGGCAAATATCTCACGTTTTCGCTGAGCAACGAATCCTACGGCGTCGACGTGCTCAAGGTTCGCGAGATCATCCGCTTTCTCAAGATCACTCCCGTCCCGCAGATGCCCGCGTATGTGAAGGGCGTCATCAATCTTCGTGGCAAGGTCCTCCCGGTCATCGATCTGCGGCTGAAGTTCGGGCTCGATGCCGCCGAGGCCACCGAGCGCACCTGTATCGTCGTGGTGCGCGTGCTCGCCAACGGCCACGACATCACCCTCGGCATGATCGTCGATTCGGTCGAGGAAGTCATCAATCTCAACGAGGCCGAGATCGAGGAGACCCCCGAGTTCGGCGCGAAGGTCGATACGGCCTATCTGATGGGCATGGCCAAGGTGAAGGGCGCGATCAAGACGCTGCTCGACATCGACAAGGTAGTGTCGCCCGAGAATCTGCAGGGCTTCTGAACGCCCTGAACCCCGGTATTCCACGGCCGCGGCGTCCGCCGCGGCCGTTCGTTTTCCGGGACAACACCGGGGCGGATCCCGGCCATCCTACGAAGAATCTCCGCCCTCGCTGCGGCGAAGGGGGCCGCCGTCCGGATTACCGGGTGGCGCCCTTGTTTTCCTCGACCCAGCGGACGCACCACTGCACGAGCTGGGTGGCGTTGGTGAGACTGAGCTTGTCCTTGATGTGCGCGCGGTGCGATTCGACCGTCTTGATCGAGATGCTCAAGCGCTTGGCGATCTCCCGGGTGGGGGTGCCGTTGCCGATCATCGTGACGATCTCGAGTTCGCGGTCGCTGAGGGAATCGACCGGCGAATCCTTCGACGGGTCGTTGCCGTCGACGACCTGGCTGAGCATCTGCGCGGCGACGCGCTCGCTCACGAACACCTTGCCGGCGCGGATACGCCGGATGGCCTCCATCACCTTGTCGACCACCTCCTGCTTCATCACGTAGGCCTTGGCGCCGGCCTTGAGCACCCGCAGCGCGTAGATCGACTCGTCGTGCATCGAGAGCACGAGGATCTGGATGGAGGGATTGATGGCCTTGATGTTCTTGATGAGCTCGATGCCGTTCTGGCTCTTGAGCGAGATGTCGACGATCACCAGATCCGGGCGGATCTGGCAGATGGCCTTGAGCGCCTCCGGGGCGTCTTCCGCCTCGCCGCAGATGATCATGTCGAGCTGCTGATTGATGAGCTCGCCGAGACCTTTGCGGAGCAGCGGATGATCGTCCACGATGAAGACGCGGGTCTTCAGGTTGATCGGCGCCGGTGGCGTAGCGGTGATTTCCCGACCTTTTTTCATGGCTGAGGGCTCGGTCGATAGTGCAGCACAATCAATGCCCCGCGGCGAGATCCGTTTCCAACGACGATTCGCGCCCCGATCTGATCGGCTCGATGATGCATGATCTGGAGCCCGATCCCCGGTGTGGCCTTCTCTTTCCGCGGGAAACCGACTCCGTTGTCCTGGATGCTCAGCTGCATCCCGCCGGGACTGCTGACCAGCCCGAGGTCGATCCGATCGGCGCGGCCGTGGCGGATGGAATTGCTGATGGCTTCCTGCGCGATGCGGTAAACGTGGAGGATTTCGTGGGCGGCGTGGGCGGGGAAGCGCCCCCGGAAGATCGTCCGGACCTTCACGCCGAAGCGAACCTCCACCTGCTTGGCCAGTTCGAGGAGGGCCGGGCGCACGTCGCCGGAACGCATCTTCGCTGGATACAGGCCGTGGGTGAGCGCCCGGGTCCGGTCCATGGCATCGACCAACTGTCGGTTGATCTCCCGCAGGTTCTCGACCTCGTGCGGCACCTGGGGGGCCAGCCGATTTTCCAGCACGCGCGTCAGGCAACTGAGCCCCGCGAGCACCTGGCAGAGGTCGTCGTGCAGATCCTGTCCGATGCGGTTCTGTTCGCGCTCGCTGATCTGGAGCAACTCGACTTCGAGGTGCTTGGTCGGGCTGATGTCGATCAGGTAGCCGGCGTAGTTACGCTGTCGTGGCGTGCCGCGGCGGTGGAGGACGAGCAGCCGCAGCCACATGGGCGGTTCCGCCGCGGTGGCCTGGCGGAATTCGATGGAAGCGGGGAGGGGCGCGGAGCCGAGCGCGGCGAGGAAACGGGCGACGCGGCCCGCATCGCCCCGGTGGACGAGCACGCTCCCGTCGCGGGCGACGGAGAGGTCGATCGACTCGTCCTTGCGCGGTCCGCTCGATCGGCCTGGAAGGGTGTTCCCGGCGACGGCCCAAGGGGTGGCGCCGGCGAGGGTGAGAAGCTCCTCGATGGCACGGGAATCGTCGGCAACGGGAGCGGGGGCCGGCGCGTGCACCGGACGGGCCGCGGTGCGGTCGCGGCGGGATTTGTGGCGAGGCTTGGTCATGGGGACGGCTCGGCGGGTAGGACAGCGTCCGCGGATGTCTTGGTGCTTTTCGTGGCGGTGCGCAAGCCGGCCTTTTCAGCGTGGGAGGGGCCCGCCCAGCGCATCACCCACGGCAGGTTCAGCCGGGGATGTAGCGGGCAACGAGGGAAACCCCGATAGGCTTTCTCGCGGGTTTCGCCGATCCTGTGGCAACACCGTGACCATTCCCCCACACTCCCACGGATCCCGAGGCTGCGTTTCTCCCGAACTGCCAAAGCGCGAGGAAGGCCCGATGGCCTCGCGCACTCGCCGCAAGCGGGTCTACATCGTCGACGACCACCGGTTCTTCGTCGCCGGGCTGAGCTCGCTCATCAACCACGCGACGGATCTGGAAGTCTGCGGCAGTGCGCCCGACGGAGCGAATGTCGTGCGCGACGTTCGACGGCTGCACCCGGATCTGGTCCTGATGGACATCAAACTTCCCGGCGCCGATGGCATTTCGGTGGCGCGCAGCCTCCGGCGATTGCTTGGCGACGTGCCGATCCTCTTCATCTCGAGCCTCGCCGGCAGCCGCGTGCGCGAGGAGGCGCTCCGCCTCGGGGCGCTCGGTTTCCTCGAAAAGACCCAGGAGCCGGGCCGCCTCCTTCGTGGCATCCGGCGTGCTCTCGGCGTATGAGGGCGCCTTGCACGCGACCGAGTTCACGCTTGTCGCCCCGGCGACGCTCGCTTTGCTGACACCACTACCACCGGCCGATTTCCCGCACCGAACCCGCTCCCATGCCCAAGAAGGCCTCCATCCTGGTCGTCGACGACGAAGATTCCGCGCTGCAACTCCTGCAGGAGGCGCTCACCGCCGCCGGCTACGACGTGTTCGCGGCAAGCGACGGGGCCGAGGCGTGGAAGGCGCTCCAGACCGGCGCGGTGAAGGACATCGCCCTGCTGCTCACCGACTTGGTGATGCCCCGTATGGACGGCATGGAGCTGGCCCGGAAGGTCACGGCGGCGTATCCGGGCGTTAAGATTCTCTTCATCTCCGGCTATGCCGACGAGATCGTGTACGACCACCAGGACATCGCCGGCGTCTCCGCGTTTTTGCCGAAGCCGTTCGACGTGGTCGGGCTGCAGAAGCGGGTGAAGGAAATCATCGGTCGCTGAGGCTGGCGTTCGCCCGCTTCTCGCTTGCCGCGCCGGCGCCGGGCCGGGTTTGTTCGAGCATGAGGATTTATTTCATGGGCATCTGCGGCACCGCCATGGGCAATGCCGCCTTGCTGCTGCGACAGGCCGGGCACGAGGTGCTCGGCGCCGACACCGGGATCTACCCGCCGATGAGCACCGTGCTTCGCGAGGCGGGCGTGACGATCCACGAGGGCTATGATCCGGAGCGCTTGCGCGCTCTGGCGCCTGACCTGGTCGTGATCGGCAACGCCATGTCGCGCGGCAACCCCGAGGTCGAGTGGCTGCTCGACACCCGTGCGCTGCCCTTCGCTTCGCTCCCGCAACTCCTCCACGACCTCGTGCTGCGCACGCGGCGCAACATTGTCGTCGCCGGCACGCATGGAAAAACGACTACGACCGCGCTCGCGGCCTTCATCCTGCGCGAGGCCGCGACCGACCCGGGTTGGCTGATCGGTGGCGTACCGATCGATCCACCGACCGGCACCAACCTCGGCGCCGCCGGCGGGCCGTTCGTGATCGAGGGCGACGAGTACGACAGCGCGTTCTTCGACAAGCGCAGCAAGTTCATCCACTACGCGCCGCGCATCGCGGTGTTGAACAACCTCGAGTTCGACCACGCCGACATCTTCCGCGACCTCGCCGACATCCAGCGCACCTTCTCGCACCTCGTGCGCATCGTCCCTCGTACCGGATTCGTGGTGATGAATGGCGACGACCTCAACCTGCGCGCGCTCGGCGCCATGCCCTGGACACAGGTGGTGCGGGTCGGGGTAGGCGAGGGGAACGACCTCGTGCTCCGCGGCTTCTCCGAGGACCCGCACGGCGTGTCGTTCGAGCTGGTCTGGCGCGGCCGCCCGTGGGCGAAGCTCCGCTGGAAGCTCCCGGGGATCTTCAATGCCCGCAACGCCGCCATGGCCGCTTGCGCCGCCGGCCTCCTGCTGCACGGCGACGACCCGACGAAGCTCGACCTCTCCGCGCTCGCGCGTTTCCGCGGCGTGAAGCGTCGCCAAGAAGTCCTGCACCGCTCGCCCGCGCTGACCGTGATCGAGGACTTCGGCCACCATCCGACGGCGTTGCACGAGACGCTGGTCTCGCTGCGGTCGCGTTTTCCCGGCCACACGCTCACCGCCGTCTTCGAACCGCGCAGCAACACCGCCCGGACGAAGGTCCTCCAGGGCGGCTTCGCGCGCGCGCTGGCCGAGGCCGACGAGGTTTACCTCGGGGCGGTGAACCGGGCGGACAAGCTCGCCGAGGGCGACCGGTTCGACGCAGAGGCCGTGGCGCAGCATCTCGAGGGCGTCAATGTGCACGCGCACCACTTCACCCAGAACGCGGATGTACTCGGAGCGCTGCGACGCGACACGTTGCCGCCCGCGGCGACGAAGCCGCGTCTCGTGGTGTTCTTCTCGAACGGCTCGTTCGACGGGGTGATCGCCGAGTACGCCCAGGCCGCGAAGGCGGCCGGCGCTTGAACCGACGTACCTCTCGGGGCGTGGACCGGCGAGTTGTCGCGCGCACCGGGACGTGCGCGCGAGTGATCGACCCTTGAGTTCCCTCCGACGGTCTCCTTGGCCATGCGCCAGCGCATGGCGGTCTGAACGGCGGCGTGCCTGGCCGCGGCGCATCGCGGGTGGCGGGTTCCGGAAAAGCGACAGGCCGCCAACCCCTTGGCGGCCCGTCTTTGTAGTCGGTAGTATCCCCAAAAGTCCCGCTAGGCAGGACAACAAGCACGAGGGAAAAGACGCCTCGGGGCGCGATTGGTTCCACGTTTTCCCCGGAAAGAAAAGAACCCCGGAATTCACGGGAATTCCGGGGTCAAAAGTGGTGCCAGAGGGCAGGATTGAACTGCCGACCAAGGGCTTATGAGTCCCCTGCTCTACCACTGAGCTACTCTGGCGCAAAACGGAGCGGCTGATTTGCCGGGCGGGGGGCCTCTTGCCAACAAAAATCTCCGCGGAAACGCGCGCCGGCCGCGTGGACCCTCGGTTTCACTGGCGGGAACGTTGCGCGGAGCTGGGATGTCGGTAGCGCACAATCGCCGGCGCCCGCTCGCGGTTGGGGGGCGCGGCGGGGCTCACCCCCATGGGCTGACGAATCGCGGAGGCCGGTGCCGTCTCCTCGGGCCAGTCCTCCTCGGCGACGCACTCGTGCCATTCGCCGGAGGCGTGCAGGGCGAGGCGGAGCAACGTGGCGGCGATGCCCCCGAGTGCGGCGCAGGCCACCAGGCGTAGTTGGCCTTCTCCTGCGGCGAGCGCGAGGAGGGCTACCCCCAGAAGGCCGGCGGCGAGGTAGGCGGCGAACACGCATCGGGTGGCCGGTTTGACCGCCGCTGCTGGTGAGCTCGTCTTCATGGGCGCAATTCAGCAGCGGCGGTGCCAGCGTGCTTGAATCGCGTTCATTCAAACGGACCCGCGGCCGGGTGCGCACGAAGCTGGTCGCGCCGGCATGTGCCGTGTTGCCAACGGCGGCGTTTTGCGACGCCATCGGACGTTCGTCATGTCAACCGAGTCCTCCTGCCATTCGCATCCGGAACCAGCGCCGCGGCACCATGGCCATCATGGTCATGGTCTCGCCTCCAAGCCCGACTGGGTGCCGGACGACGCGGGGGCGGAATTCGCCACCAAGGTGGCGCTGGGTGTCCAGCCGAGCGGCGACGTGCGTCACCAGCCCGGAGTGAAGCGGCGGCAGCTTTCGCTCGACGACTATTTCCACGGCGTGCGGGCCGGCGACCTGAGCGTGCTGGCGCGGGCGATCACGCTCATCGAGAGCAACGCCCCGGCGCACCAGGAACTCGCCCAGACATTGCTCACCCGGCTGCTGCCGTTCACCGGCGGGGCGATGCGGGTGGGCATCACCGGGATCCCCGGCGCGGGCAAGAGCACGTTCATCGAGTGCCTCGGGACGCGGTTGTGCGAGGCGGGGCGCAAGGTCGCGGTGCTGGCGGTCGATCCGTCGAGCAGCGTGCATGGCGGCAGCGTGCTGGGCGACAAGGTGCGCATGGAGAAACTCAGCCGACATCCGCGCGCGTTCATCCGGCCTTCGCCCTCGGGCGGCTCGCTCGGCGGGGTGGCGCGCAAGAGCCGCGAGGCGCTGTTGGTGTGCGAGGCCGCGGGCTTCGACACCGTGCTGATCGAGACCGTGGGCGTCGGCCAGAACGAGGTGACGGTGCGCTCCATGGTGGACTGTTTCTTCGTGGTGCTCATCGCCGGTGCGGGTGATGAGATGCAGGGTATCAAGAAAGGCATCATCGAGTTGGCCGATCTGGTCGTGATCAACAAGGCCGACGGCGACAACCGGCAGCGGGCGATGGCGGCGCGGGCCGAGATGCAGCGCGTGCTGCATTTCCTGCAGCCGACCACGGCCGGCTGGGCGACGCCGGCGCTGGCCGGGTCGGCGGTGACCGGCGAGGGCGTCGACGAGATCTGGGCGAAGGTTGGCGCGTTCTTCGACCACTGCCGCAAGGGCGGTTTCCTGCAGGAGCGCCGGCATGCCCAGGCGGTCGAATGGCTGCACGCGCTGGTGCACGAGGCGTTGAAGGCGCGGTTCTACGGCTCGCCGGCGGTGCGAGCCGACCTGGTCCACATCGAGCAGGCCGTGGCGGGCGGGCGGTTGCCGGCCGTGACCGCGGCGCAGCAGTTGCTCGCCAGCGGCGGGTTTGCGTAGGCCGGCTCGCATTCTGAAACCCGAGCTGCCGGCCTGTAGTCTCTCCTCCGGTGCGGGCCCTGCCGCTTGTGCACCGGCGGCAGGTGCCCGGAAATGTCACCCGCCGTGAAAGCGGCCGAGGCTTCGGGCCCGCCGTGACGGATCGAAAAGCCGGCAGATCTTGCTCCAACGCCCCGCGTCCGCCCTCGCTATGCGGGTGAAGCATCCGGGAGAGCCTGGGCGGGGCGAGGTGCCGCGCCGAAGGCGGACTCGTGGGGGTGGCCGGATGCGCCCGCTTCGGCTGAGCCGTTCAAAGCTCGGAAAACGAGGAAGCCGCGCTCCGGGGAGCGCGGCTTCGGAAACGGAGGAGCGACGGCGCTTACTTCGCGTCGACGTGGCGGCGGATGGCCTGGATCGAGTAGGAGTGCTCCTCGCCGCCGATCTTCACCTTCACTTCGTCACCGACCTTCTTGGACAGGAGGGCGAGGCCGAGCGGGGTCTTGTAGGACATGACGCCGCGGTCCGGGTTGCTGTCCCAGGCGCCGAGGATCGAGTAGGTGATGCTCTTGCGGGAGCCGAGATCGCGCAGGTCGACGACGGAGCCGACGCCGACGGAGTCGACGGTGACGTCCTTGAAATCGGTCACGCGGGCGCTGCCGAGCTCGCGCTCGAGCTGGCTCTTCTGGGCGAGAAGGAGCGACTGGTCCTGCTTGGCCATCTTGTATTCGGAATTCTCCTTGAGGTCGCCGTGTTCGCGGGCGGCGGCGATGGCCTTGGAGTTCTCCGGAATCTTCTTGGTGACGATGGTGTCGTATTCCTCGCGCTTGCGGTCGTAGCTCTCCTTCGAGACGAGCAGGGCCTCGCCCTTGTCGCCCTCGTCGCTGGCGACGAGCGACTGGATGTCGGGGAAGAGCTTGATGAAGCGGGCGAGCAGCGACTTCTTGGTGAGTTCCTCGAAGCCCTGGTTGAGCAGGAGGGTGTTGGCCAGGTCTCGCGCGGTCTCCATGTCGGCGGTCGCGAGGAGGTCGGGGATAAGATCGGCGTCGTCGCTGAGGATGTCGGCGAGCGGCATGCGGCGGGCGCTGGCGGTCTGGAGCGCCTCGTAATCGATGGCGAAGAGGATCGCGGTGAGGAGGCGGGGCCCGATGAGATCGTTGAGCAGGACGGAGAACTTGCGGGTGTTGCGGTTCTTGACGATCCAGAGCAGCACCGGCGCGCGCAGGTTCTGCTCGCCCTGCCAACGCTGGAAGGTCGTGGTGATCTCGGGGCCGCACTCGTGGTCGAGGAGGAAGTTCACGCACTCGGTGGTGAACTTGCCGGAGCTCAGCTTGAGGAGATTGAAGACGATCTCCTTCCACGCGGTCGGGTGGGCGGAGTGGATGAGATCGAGCAGGCGGACGTGCGTGCCGGTAGGCAGTTTCTCGGCGATGGCGGGGAGGTCGCGCTCGTTGGCGACGATCTCCTCGACCTTGGGCTCGAGGGTGGCGAGGTCCTGGCCGGCGATGGCGGCGAGGTCGTTGCGGACCCAGGCGCCGTGGAGGCGCTCGGCGAGCTCGAGGGTGGCGGTGTCCTTGACGATGGTGGTGACGTCGGCGAGGAGCTCGGTGGCGAGAGGCTTGAGGTCCTTCTTCTTCGCGGTGGTGAGCAGCTTGGCGGCGGTCTCGAGGCGGCGGCGCGGCGAGCGGGTGTTCTTGAACTCCTCCATGAGTTCGTCCTCGGGATTCACCGGCTCTTCGCGCAATTTGTAGACCTCGGTGCGCTTGGCGGGCACGGCGACGCGCGGGTCGCCGGCGAGCTGCTTCTTGGCGGCGGTCCACCACTTCTTGGATTTGTCGGCGCCGAGCACGCTGCTGAACAGATTCTCCAGTTCCACGCCGGTGGCGGCGTGGCCCGGATAGGTGGCGAGGGCTTCGACGACGAGCTGGGCGGGGTTGTTCTCGATGAGGTCCTTGATCGTGGCGGCCTCGGTCTGCTGGCGGACGAGCAGGTGCTTCTCCGGGAGAACTTCGAGGGTGCCGATACAGAACACCGGGTCCATCGGGTGGCCGGGCTTGCCGTCAAAATCGATCAGCAGCTTCCGACTAGCGGAGTCGTAGGACTTGATGCGGCCGAAGCCCCAACTGCGATGCACGCAGTACGCGCCGGGCTTCATCGCCTCGAGCTTGGCCTTGGACGGCTTCAGGTCGGGCTTAAGGGAGATCAAATCTTGGACGGCTTCAGCGTTCATAAAATCTTGGTCGAATTGCGGAAGGGTAAGAGTTGAGCGGCTATTGCATGGTGATGTCAAACTGTGTCTCATCCCTCGCCATGGACTCTGCCTTGCCCCGCCATCCTTCCCAGCACCGCTTTTCCAGCGGTCGACCGGCCCGCAGTGGTGGTGGCGAAAGCCGGGGGGAACGGGCGCGCGGCCCCTCGGCCGCCGAGACGTGGACCCTCGCGGTGGCGTTGGTGGCGGGCTGGCGCGAAGGGCAGGGACGGGCGGACCACCTGCTCAGCGACCTGGCCGGCGGCTCGGCCGACCGGGGGCCCGCGCAGAATCTGTTTTACGCGGCGTTGCGCCACTGGCGGCGGACGGACGAGACGTTTCGGCCGTTGATCGAGCGGGCGCCGCGCGCGCGGCTGCAGGCGCTCCTGGCGATCGCCGGTGCCGAGTTGATCGAAAAACCGGACGCGCCGGCCGCCGCGGTCGTGGACAACGCGGTGGAGCAGGCCAAACGTCAGCTCAGCGCGCCCGAGGCCGGGCTGGTCAATGCCGTGTTGCGCCGCGCCGCGCCGGTCCTGCGCGAGGCGCCGATCCCTCCCGCCGACGCGCCGGTGGAGGACTTGGCGGCGTTCTTCAGTCATCCCACCTGGCTGGTGCGGCGCTGGGCGGCCGAATTCGGCGCCGCGGAGACCCGGCGCCTGCTGGAGTGGAACCAGGAGACGGCGCAGGTGCAGGTGCGCTGGCGGGCCGCGACACCGCCGCCGGCCGGGCTCGAACCGACACCGTGGGCCGGGTGGTACCGTCTCGCCCATGGCCGCTGGGCGGAGATCCAGCCGGCGCTCGCGGCCGGGCAGTGCTATCTCCAGGATCCGGCGACACGGTTGGCCCCGACCTTGGCCGCGCCGGCGGCCGGCGAGAACTGGCTTGAGCTGTGCGCCGCGCCCGGCGGCAAGACGCTCCAGCTGGCCGACCTGATGGGCGCGGGCCGGGTCGTCGCGGTCGATCGCGCGGGAGGGCGGATGAAACGTTTCGAGGAGAACGTCGCGCGCTGGCGCGCGGCCGGGCTGGCGACCGAGATCGTGTTGCACGGGGCCGACGTGCTCGCGCTGGCGTCCGCCGAGCTCGTCGCGCGCGGCCTGCCGGGCGAGTACGACGGGGTGTTCATCGACGTGCCGTGCTCGAACACTGGAGTCATTCGGCACCGGATCGACGCCAAGTGGCGCCTCAAGCCCGACGAGTTCACGCAACTGGCCGAGGTGCAGGGACGGATGCTCGCGGCGGCGGCGCGCTTCGTGCGGCCGGGTGGCAAGCTCGTCTACTCGACCTGCAGTCTCGAGCCAGAGGAGAACGCCGAGGTGATCGAGGCGTTCCTCGCCGGCCCCGCGGGCGCCGGGTTCGGGCTCGAGGACTCCGCGCTCGGCCGGCCGTGGGAACACGGACATGACGGCGCGGGCGCGTTCCGCCTGCGCCGCCGGGCGTGAGCGGCGCGCCTCGGGGCGCGGGGCGATGGCGGCGCTTCAGGCGGCGCCTTCCGGCGGCGGCTCGTCGGTGTACTCCGGATAGAGGCGGTGCAGGCAGTCGGGGCAGAGACCGTGCGAGAACTCGGCGCGGGTGTGCTTGGTCAGATACTGTTCGACGTGGCTCCAGTAGCCACGGTCGTCGCGGATCTTCTTGCAGCAGGCGCAGATGGGGAGCAGGCCGCTGAGCGTCCGGACTTCCGCGAGGGCCTGCTCGAGCTCGGCCACGGAGCGACGCAGACGCTCCTCCATCCGTTGGCGGTCGGTGATGTCGAAACTCAGGACGGCCACGGCGACGACGGTGCCGGCGGGGTCGAGCACCGGCCGGAGCTCGGCGCGGAGGATGCGATCGTTGCGCTGGTCCTCGAAGACGACCGGCTCCCGGGTGGCGAGCACGGTCTCCAGATGTGCGCGACGGCTGGTGTACAGCTCGGGGGACATCACGGCGGCGATGTTCGTGCCGATCAGGGCGGGCTGTGGCCGGCGGAGGCGTTCCGCCGCGGTCTGGTTGGTCATCAGGATGGTGCCGTCGGGCGTGAGCAGCAGGGCGGTCTCGGGGAGGGCGTCGATGAAGGCGCGGGCGGTGGCTTCGCTGCGGCGCAGCGCGGTGTCGGCCGCGTGTTGCGCGGCGATGGCCTGTTCGAGCAGGTTGGGTGAACCGGTCTCGGAAGCGGGGCGGGGGGCGAGCTGTAGGAGCTGGCCGTGCAGGTGCTCGGCCATCGCGTTGTAGGTGGAACCCAGCGCGCGCAGCTCGGCGGCGCCGTGGTCGAAACGGGCGCGGGCGCGCCAGTCCCCGGCCGCCAGGGCGGCGGCGGCGTCCGTGAGGCGGCGGGTCGGGTGCAGCACAAGCCGTTCGGCGACGCCCCAGGCGAGGAGCAGCGCGGCCAACGTGCCCAACGAGGTGAGTCCGAGGCTGCGCAGAAAGGCGCCCCTTTCGTCGTGGGCGACGGCGGCCTCGGGCTGGGCCACGCCGAGCCAGATGCCCTCGTCCAAGCTCGGGACCGACACGAGGCGCACGAGCTGGCGCCGGCCGGCGTGATCGGTGGCGGAAAACTGGAGACCACGCGGGAGGCCGGCCCAGTCGGGGAACCGTTGGCCGTCGCCCGCGAAACCGGTGCCGCGTTGGGCGACGAGGACGCCGCCGCGGTCGAGGACGAAGAGGCCCGTGTCGGCCGGCCGGGGGAAATCGTCGAGCAGTTGCTCGAGGATCGAGAGCTCGAGCGCGGCGACCACGCAGGCGAGCGGACCCTCGGGCGCTTGGTCCGGGAGGGGGCAGGCCAGGTTGATGACGGGGCGCCCGGTGATGCGGCCGATCTGGTATTCGCCCAGGCCGAGGCGGCGATTGTGCTGGAGGCGGAGGAAGTAGGAGCGGTCGGCGACATTGACCGGGTTGGGCAGCGGGACGGCGCTGGCGAGGGCGGTGCCGTGGGCGTCGACCAACAGCAGGTTGGCGAAGAGCGGCGAAGTGGCCTTCAATTCCCGCAGGCGGAGGGTGGCCCGGGGGCTGTCGAGAGTGCGGACGGCGGGGTCGTGGGCGAGGGCGACGAGGAGCTGGCGGGTGCCCTCCAGGTACCGACCGAGGCCGGCGGCGGCCTGTTCGCCGAGGCGGAGCGCTTCGGCGCGCCGCTCGGTGCGTTGCTGGTGCCGGATGCCGTTCGCGTGGTAGACGCTGAGTGCGACCACCGGGGCGACGGTGACGAGCACCGCGAGCAGGATCGACCAGCGCAGCGAGAGGGGGCGGAGGCGCATCGGGGGGCGGCTTGTGCCGCACCAACCTACGCGGGGACCGCGCCGCGGCAACGCCGCCGCACTGCGGAGGCTAGCCGCCCGCCACGGTCGAACGCAGGTGTTTCACCAAGGAGGGCACGGCCTCGACCAAACTGTCGCGACAGGCCTCGTACTCGCGAAAGTTGCCGCCGTAGGGATCGGGGATCTCGGTGTCGCCGTCGCGGCCGACGAACTCCCGGAAGAGGTGCAGATTCTTCGGCGGGCGATCGAACGCCAGCTCGATGGTCGTCCGGTGCGACTCGGTCATGCAGTACACGGCCACGGCGCGGTCGAGCATCGCCTGCGTGAGCGGCTGACTGGCGTGTGCGGAGAGGTCGAGGCCGACCTTCTTGAGCGCCGCGACGGAGTTGTCCGTGGCCGGTTGGCCGCGACCGGCGGCGACGCCGGCCGACACGACCTGCAACGAACGCAGCGGCTCCGGTTCTGCCGCGAGGGCGTGCTGGAGCAGCTTCTCGCCCATGGGGCTGCGGCAGATGTTGCCCGTGCAGACGACGATGACGAGGCCCGGTGCTGGCATGGCTCAGGTGTGCTCGGGAATCCGGCCGAGCGCAAGCAGGGCGCGGTGGAGAAAGACGGCGCGTTGGAGCACCAAGTCCCGCAACGGCGGCGGGGGCGTGGCCCCGGGCTTGGTCGTGGCGGTGTCGGGCGCGGGAGCGGCGGAGTCGCTTTCGCGGAGGCCGTTGGCATGGACCTGGGCGAGGCGGGCCTCGTCGAAACGCGTCTTCTCGATCTTCTCCTCGATGAGTTCGCGCGGCGGCCGACCGGCGGCCAAGGCCTCGGCGGCCGCGCGGTCGATGGCGGGCGCGGTGGGGATTCGCAGCGTGGCCTCGCAGCCGGAGTCCTGGGCCGCGAAGGTCAGCAAGCCTGGAGACGAACCCAGCAGGACGCGCAGCGCGGCGGGAGTATCGGCTCCCACCAGAACGAAAAGGGGACGTTCCGCGGAGCAGCCCGCGCCGGCGCGACGAACACGGTCCGCGGTGGCCGTATCGTCCACGGCCAGTCGGAGATCGAGCACGAGCGCGGGCGCGGCGAGGGCGGCCGCGAAGGCCGTGTCGTCGAC
>JAEXPQ010000087.1 GCA_023446735.1 Verrucomicrobiota bacterium | reverse complement strand
GGGGGTTGTTTGTGGTGCCACCGCCGGTGGAGAGCGCGACGGGCCGGTTGTCGCGGGTTGGGCGAGGCGCAGCAACGCCATTTTGCGCGGCGACTCCTCGACGCCAAAGCGCGATTGATGAATCGGGGGCCGTGCCGGATTGCGCAGGGCCCGGGAGCCCATAGACCCGAGGCGCTCCGCCCATGAAAACCCTTCCGCTCGTTTCCGCCCCGTGGTCGTTTCGCGATCTCACCCGCCGCTCCGCGTGGCGCCCGGCCACCGTGCCCGGCTGCGTGCACACCGATCTGCTCCGCCACGGGCTGATCCCAGATCCGTTCCGGGGCACGAACGAGGAGCAACTTCAATGGATCGGCGAACACGAGTGGGAGTACCGCACGGGCTTCACGGTGCCGGCGGCGCTGCGGGCCGAGGAAGTCGTGGAGCTGGTGGCCGACGGTCTCGACACATTGGCGACAGTGGTGCTCAACGGCCACGTGGTCGCGTGCACGGAGAACATGTTCCTCGGCTACCGGTGGGACGTGAAGCCGCTGCTGCGCGCTGGGCGCAACGAGCTACTGATCCGCTTCGGCTCCGCGCCGTTGTACGTCGCCACGGTGCGAGCGGAGCACCGGCCGCCGGTCGAGTTCAATGATCCCGTTGGCGGCTGCACCCGGATCCGCAAGCAGCAGTGCCAATTCGGCTGGGACTGGGGCCCGCGGTTCATCACCGCCGGCATCTGGCGCGACCTCCGGCTCGAGGCGTGGACGGGCAACCGCATCGAGAGCGTGCTCGTCACACAGGTGCACGGCGCCGCCGGCGACGTGAAACTCTACCTCGCCCCCGAGTTGGCGCGCGACGACGAGCTGGCGCTCTGCCGCTGGACGCTCGCGCTCGACGGCAAACCCGTCGCGACGGGCGACGGCGCCGAGATCGCCGTCCCGCGCCCGCAGCTCTGGTGGCCGGCGGGGCAGGGCGAGCAACCGCTCTACACGCTCACCGTCGACGTGGTCGGCGGCGACGGGCGCGAGCTCGGCCGCTGGGAGCGGCGGATCGGCCTGCGCACGATCGCGCTCGACCGGCACAAGGACGAGTGGGGCGAGTCGTTCCAGTTCGTCGTGAACGGCCGGCCCATCTTCGCGAAGGGCGCCAACTGGATCCCCGCGCACAGCTTCGTGGCCGGGCTCGCCCGAGTCGACTATGCCCGCGACCTGCGCGCCGCGACGCTGGCGAACATGAACATGATCCGCGTGTGGGGCGGTGGCATCTACGAGAGCGAGGATTTCCACGACCTGTGCGACGAGCTGGGGTTGCTCGTCTGGCAGGACCTGATGTTCGCCTGCACGCTGTATCCGGCGGACGCGGCTTTTCTTGCCAGCTGCCGCGACGAGGCGGCGTACCAGGTGCGCCGGCTGCGGCACCGGGCCAGCCTCGCGCTGTGGTGCGGCAACAACGAGGTGTTCGGTTGCAACGCCCACGTGCTCGAGAAGGACCCCAAGGCGTTCGCCGAGTACGAGGCGCTCTTCCACCGCGTCCTCCCCGAGGCGGTGGCGGCGGTCGACGCGACCACGCCGTACTGGCCCTCATCGCCGTGGCGCGGAGACATCGCGGCCGACCACGCCGCCGGCGCGGCGCGCGGCGACACGCACTACTGGGACGTGTGGCACGCCCGCAAGCCGGTGAAGGACTACGAGCTGCACGCCTTTCGTTTCGCCTCTGAGTTCGGCATGCAGAGCTTCTCCTCCAGGGAGACTCAGGACACGTTCGCCGACCCGACGGACAACAACGTGTTCGGACGGACGATGACCGCCCACCAGAAGAACCGCTACGGCAATCAGGTGATTCTCGATTACGTTTCGCGTCAGTACCGTTTCCCGAAGGATCAGGACGCGTTGCTCTTCCTCTCGCAGCTCAACCAGGCGGACTGCATGCAGGTCGGCGTCGAGCACTACCGGCGCAGCATGCCGCGCTGCATGGGCGCGCTCTATTGGCAGCTCAACGACTGCTGGCCGGTCGCCTCGTGGAGCTCGATTGAGTTCACCGGCCGGTGGAAGGCGCTGCACTTCGTGGCGCGGCGGTTCTTCGCGCCGGCGCTCGTCTGCGCGCACGTGCCCGGCGAGGAAACAGCGATCACCGGCAACTATCGGCGCAGCAGCGTGCGCGAGGTGCATCTCTACACGGTGTACGACGCGCCTCGGCCCGCAGCCGGCACGCTGCGCTGGCGGCTCTGCCACCTCGACGGTCGCACGCTCCAGAAGGGCACGCAGAAGGTCGCGCTGCGCTACGGCGAGAGCGTGAGGCAGCGCACGCTCGACGTGGCTGCAGCGATGGAGAAGCACGGACGCGATCATCTTTACCTCCGGCTGGATCTCCTGATCGGCGACGCGGTGGCGAGCGAGGAGGTGGTGTTCCTCACGGCGCCACGCTTTGTCGATCTGCCGCGCGGGAAGACGAAGGTCGACGTGACGCGGCTCTCGCCGAAGCGAGTGCGGCTCACGTTCACCTCGGCGGTGTTCCAGCACCGGTTCGCCTTCGAGTTGCCCGGGCTCGCGCACACGGCCAGCGACGACTTTTTCGCGCTGTTCCCCGGCGAGGCACGGAGCGTGGAGGTGGAGTTCGCGCGGCCGATCACGGAGGCGAAACTCAAGACGGCGCTCCGTTACCGTTCGTTGGTCGACACCTATTCGTGAAATCTTCGGACGCGCTCATCGCCCCCGACCTGTCGCCCCTCCGGCCGAGCCCCGTCTTCGCTTGGGCTGGAGGCGACTAATCTCCAAGTGGAAACAACCACTCTCATCAACTTCGCGCTTTTCGTGGTTGCTGGGCGGGCGGGGGAACTCCGTCATTTGTTTTCGCCCTAAATCTCCCCCTGCTTCCTTCCCCCCGCTATGAAGTTATTCGGCAACTCAAACATCAACCGGGACTACGTGATCGCCGAGGCCGATCGCGTGCCTGTTTCCCAGAAGATCGGTTACGGTCTCGGCACGTTCTTCGACATGTGGGGCCACTGGCTCTATCCGACGATCGCGTTCCAGATCTTCGGCCTGTACCTCGGCGTGTCGCCCTACCTCATCGGTTGGGCGGTGATTCTGAACCGCGTGTTCGATGCGGTCTCCGATCCGGTCTTCGGCTGGCTTTCCGACAACGCGCGCACGCGCTGGGGCCGACGCCGGCCGTTCATGCTGGCGGGCACCTTCCTCGCCGGCATCGGCTTGCCGTTCCTGCTCGCGGTCGTGCCCGGCTGGTCGTCGTGGAACTACTTCTGGTTCATGTTGGTGTCGTCGGCGCTGTATCTGCCGATGGTGAGCTGCTTCAACATGCCCTACCAGAGCTTGGCGAACGAGCTCACCCCGGATTACCACGAGCGTACCACGGTGTTTGCCGTGAAGAACGCGATCCAGAAGCTTCCGGAGTTGGCGCTCTTCTTCTTCGGCGCGTTCTTCACGAAGGCGGTCTGGGTGGGCGCGGACAGCAGCAACTGGTTTGAGCGGGTTGTCCAATTGTTCACGACAACTGCCGCGTGGGAGAGCGCGCCCGATGGCGCCAAACCCAACATGCTGCTGGGCGCCCAGGTGTACCTCGCCCTCTGCGGCATCGTCCTGCTGGTTTGCGGCCTCTCCAGCGTGTTCCTCGTGCGGGAGCGCTACTACGGCAAGCTGGTCGCGAACCGCACCGACAAGATTTCCATTACCGAGACGATCTGGAAGACGCTCAAGTGTAAGCCGTTCCTCATCCAGAAGGTCATGGACATGGGCTACAACATGGGCCTCTCCATGGTCGGCACGCTCGGCCTCTCGATCACCATCTACTACGTCTGCAACGGCAACACTTCGGTCGGCAACTACTGGAATTTCTGGATGGGCGTCTCCGGCATGGTGCTCGGCTTCTGCGGCATCCCGGTGTTCACCTTCCTCGCCCGCCATCTCGGCAAACGTCACGCGATGGGCTGCGTGCTTTGGCTCGCAATTTTCGTCTTCATCGGCTCGTGGTGGCTCTACACTCCGAAGATCGTCTGGCTGCAGGTCCTGGCCTCCGGCACCATCGCCTTCATCGGCGCGGGCTACTGGACGATCGCCGGCTCCATCGGCGCCGACGTGATGGACTACGACGAGCTCGAGGGCGGTCGCCGCCGCGAGGGTTCGTTCGCCGCCTGCGGCTCTTGGATCAACAAGGTCGGCATGGCGATTGGCGCCGGCATCTCGTTCTTCATCCTCGGTTGGATCGGCTTCGACCAGAACGCCGCCCAGCAGACGCCGCACACGCTCTTCATGATCCGTTTCCTGTTCCTCCTGATCCCGATCATCGGCCTCGGTTGTTCGCTTTTCGCGCTCTCGAAGTTCCCGCTCACGCAGGAGAAGATGGCCGAGATCCGCACCGCCCTCGAAGCGCGCCGCGGCAAGGTCTGAAGCCACCCGATTCGTTGTTTTCAAGAGGACCGGCCGCGCGGCCGGTCCTTTTTCGTTTCGGGTGGAACCGGAGCGGCGTTTGTGCCGTTTTCCCGGGAAACCATGCGCCGCTTCAGATTCTGGAAACTCGATGCCTTCACGGATGGCTCCTCCGGCGGCAATCCCGCCGGGCTCGTTCTCCTCGAACCGCACGACCCGGTGACCGAGGCCGAGATGCAGCGACTGGCCACACAGGTCGCGGCGAGCGGCTTCGTGACGGAAGTCGCCTTCGCACGACCGCTCGGGCCGGGAGAGTTGGACCTGCGCTACTTCTCTCGCGAGCGTGAAGTGCCGTTCTGTGGCCATGCGACGGTGGCCGCGCTGTACCAGTTGCTCGCCGCGGAACCGCAGTTCCGAGGATTGCCACGGATCGCGCTGCAAACCCGCAAGGGCCGGCTCGAAGTCGAGAACCGGATCGAGACCGAGGACTGTGTCTCCATCGCGGCGCCGGCACCGGCGTTCCCGGCGCTGCGGGTGACGGCGGCCGAGACCGCGGCGGCGCTCGGCTTACCGCAAGAGGCCGTGGACCGACATGCCCTGGCTGCCGACCTCTTGTTGCCGGTGTGCGAGTGCGGCCAGCGATGCCTGCTGGTGCCGCTGGTCAGGCTCGATCCGCTGCTCGCGTGTGCACCGGAGTACCCGGCGTTGCGGGCGTTCGCCGACCGCGCCGGCTTCGAGGTCGTGGTTCTTTGGACGCGGGAGACGGTCCGGGCCGAGCGGGCGTTGCGCACGCGGGTCTTCGCGCCGGCTTTCGGCTACCTGGAGGATCCGGCGACGGGGTCGGGCAACGCCGCGTTGGCCCACTGGCTCCGCCGTGCGGGCCGCTGGACGGGCGGAACGCTTCTGATCGAGCAGGGGCCTGACCGATCCGCGCCGAATCTTGTCGCGATTCGCGCCGAGACTGGCGGCGGTCTCTCCATCGGCGGTCGCGGTGTGGCACGGCTGGCGGGCGAGTACCTGCTCCATTGAGCGAAGTGGCGACGTGCGGAGAGCGCCCGGGTGGAACCACTGCGCCGTGGCCACTTGTGGGGCAACCCTCGAGGGGAAGGCATTGCCTTGTGATCGGTTCGTGAAATCCCTCGGCTGGGCCGAGCCCGCATTGCTTCGCGGCGGAATTTTCACACCAGAGACGGCGCCATCATGGTCATGCCATCGCTGAAGATCTCCTGCCTGCTCTCGCTTGCCGCCTGCCTGTTGGTGGCGGGCTGCGGAACGGCCCCGCGCGCCGTCGTCGAGCGCGCCGATGTGTCACAAGGACCCGAGTACGAATGGCAGGCCAGTGGCGAAGGCTTCGGCGCCGCGGTGGTGGTCACCGCCGATCCGGACTGGAAAAAGAAGTGGAGCCCGCCGGCGCCGCGGCTGCCGCGCATCGATCAGGCGCGCTCGTTGCGCATTGGGCAGAAGGTCTGGGCCCTGCTTTTCCTCACCAATCCCTCGGCCGACCTCACGGGTACCGTCGATGTGACCTGCGACCTGCGCATGATCCGGCCGAACGGCCGGGTGACCGAACGCCGCGGTCTGCGCGCCTTGCGCATCAAGACGATCCCGGTCCCGCGCACCTACATGTCGGAGTTTGTCCTGACCATGGAGGGCGAGGAGAACGACCCGCTCGGCGAGTGGGTGATCGAGTTGGTCGTGCACGACAATGTGCGCGGCGTCGCGTTGCCGATCACCGGCCGTTACACCCTCGAGCCGCGCGGTTAGCGCGGACCTTTTTCACCCCCAGTCGGGGCGGAAACGGGCGGTGTGGCGAAACTCGACCGAATCTCGGTCCGCCGCGGCGGCTCGAAAGCCCAGACGGCTTGCGCCATAGGCTAAGGGCGCGCCCCCGATCGCCAACCCATTCCGAGATTTGTCATTTCCCGGAAGTGGCCGATAAAGAACGGTATGCCCCTCACCGAGCCGCCAACCGGGCCAACTGCGCTGCGCGCCCTCCGCCGGGTGATGATCGGCGCCGCAAGCCTGGTGTTCGCGGTGCTGGCGAGCGGGTCCGTGCCGCCGCCGGAGAACGCCTTCGTGCAGATCGCCGAGGAGCAGGGATTGTCCCACGGCAACGTGCGCGCCATCACCCAAGACCGGCAGGGTTTCATCTGGATGGGCACGACCCAGGGCGGCCTCAACCGGTTCGACGGGTATTCGTTCAAGCAATTCCGGCACGACGCGGATCAGCCGACGAGCATCGCCAGCAACTTCGTCTGGTGCCTGCTGGTGGACCGCGCCGGCATGTTGTGGGTCGGCACCGACAGCGGCCTGGATCGCTTCGATCCGCGCACCGAGTCGTTCGAGCACTTTCCTCCGCGCCCCGGGGTGCCGGGGGCGCTCCCCAACGCGTCGGTCCTGTCGTTGTTCGAGGACGCAGCCGGCACGCTGTGGGTCGGCACCCGCGGCGGGTTGTCGCGGTTCGACCACCGCACCGGGGCGTTCGAAACCTTCACGCGGACGCCGACCGTCTTCGGCAGCACGAACGCCAACAGCGTGCGCTTCATCACCGAGGACCGGGCGTCGGGGTTGCTCTGGTTGGGCACGAGCGACGGCCTGGCGGCCTTCGACCCGCGGACGCGGGCGTTCGCCTCGTTCGTGAACGATCCGGCCGATCCGGCCAGTCTCGTGCGCAACCCCGTGAACGCGGTGCTCATCGACGCCGAAGGCGTGTTCTGGGTGCTGACCGACGGCGGGCTCGACCGGTTCGTGCCGAACTTCCGCCACGTGGCCGCGGACGGTCCGCCGCCGCCGCCGCAGGTGTTCGAACATCTGCGACACGACGAGCGCGACCCGCGCACCCTGGCCGGAGCGTTCCTGCGCGGCGGCACGATCGACCGCCACGGCCGGCTGTGGGTCGCCTCGAACTCGGGGCTCAGCCTGGTCGACCGATCGACCCGCGAAGCCACGCGTTACCGGCACAGTCCCGGGGTGCCGACCAGTCTGGCGGAGAATTTCACCTACGCGGTCTTCGAGGACCGTTCCGGCAACCTCTGGGTGTCGACCGTCAACGCCGGCGTGTGCCGGATGCGCAGCGAGCGGAAGCCGTTTCGTCTCCACCAACGGCATCCGGGCGAGCCCGACAGCCTGAGCGACAACCGGGTGAGCGCGCTCGCGTTCGACGCTGCGGAGCGGCTGTGGGTCGGCACCGCCGACGGGTTGAACTGCCTGGTCGACGGGCGCTGGAGCCAACCGGAGCGCGCGAACCCCGCCGCCGGGGCGATGGCGAGCCGGGATATCCAGGCGCTCGCGGCCGCGCCCACCGGCGAGCTGTGGATCGGTACGCGCGACGCCGGCCTGTATCGTTACGACGGGCGCCGTTTCGAGGCCTTCCGCTCCCCGCAGGGAAACGGGCCGGCCACGGGGCGCGAGCTGCCGTTCACGGGCCACGAGGTCAACGCGCTCGCCTTCGACCGGCTCGGCCGGCTCTGGATCGGCGCAAGGGCGTACGGCCTGGACTACCACGACGGCACCCGCTTCGTGCACTTCGGCCCGGTGGGCGAGGGGGATCCGGCGCGCCGCCGGCCGACGGTGTTCCCGGCGCTGGGGTTCCTCGACGAAGCCGGGCGATACTGGTTCGGCACCGAGTCCAACGGTCTGGTCCGGGCCGACCCGGCGCGGGACGAGTACGAGACTTTTTTGCCCAATCCTGCGGCGCC
The DNA here is from genome assembly GCA_023446735.1 of Verrucomicrobiota bacterium. Lineage (GTDB taxonomy): Bacteria > Verrucomicrobiota > Verrucomicrobiia > Opitutales > Opitutaceae > CAJCBL01. Next base: position 5,265 of record JAEXPQ010000087.1, on the reverse strand, counting down.
GGAGTCGTTCGAGAACCGCGGCCTCTACTTCGTGGCCGACGACCGGGCCGGCGGCCTGTGGGTGGGGGCGGCGGCGGGGCTGTGGCATTTCGACCGCACCGCCGGCCGGTTCGACCGCTGCTACACCCGGCGCGATGGACTGCCGAACAACGCGGTGGCGGCGTTGCAAATCGATCGCCATGGCCGGCTCTGGCTGGGCACGGGCAACGGTCTCTGCCGATTCGAACCGGCGAGCGGGCGGGCGCGCAACTATGACAAGGCGGACGGCCTGCCCTCCAACTCCTTCGTGATTCGTGCGGCGGTGCAAGACCGCAACGGCCGGCTGTATTTCGGCACGAAGGCCGGCGTCGTCTCGTTCGATCCGGACGAGCTCCAGGACGACCCGGTGCCGCCGCCGGTGGTGTTGACGGACTTCCGCCTGGTCGACCGGGCGGCGGTGCCCGGCGCCCCGGGCTCGCCCCTGCTCGAGGCGGTGACCCAGGCCAGCGAAGTCCGGCTCGCCCCCAAGCAGGCGATCTTCGGCATCGGGTTCGCGGCCCTGGACTTCACTGCGCCCGAGAAGAACCAATACCGGTTCCGGATGGAGGGCTTCGACCCGGACTGGCGCGTGGCGTCGGCGACGGAGCGGCTGGCCAGCTACACGAATTTGCCGCCCGGCGAGTACGTTTTCCGGGTCAAGGCGACGAACTGCGACGGCGTATGGAACGAGACCGGAGCGTCGCTGCGCGTCGTCGTGTTGCCCCCCTGGTGGAGCCAGTGGTGGTTCCGGGGCCTGGCCGGGGCGAGCGCGCTGGCGGCGCTTTTCCTCGGCATCGGCTGGCGCGAGCGGGCGATCCGGCGGCGCAACACCTGGCTGGAGCAGCAAGTGGCGGCTCGCACCGAACAGCTGCGGGCCGAGGTGGCGGTGCGCGAGAAGGCCGAGGCGGCGCTGCGCGAATCGCACGGGAAGCTCGAAAGTCGGGTCGAGGAGCGCACGGCGGAGCTCGCCCGGGTCAACACCAGCCTGCGCGACGAGATCGCTGAGCGCCAGAAGGTCGAGGCGCAACTGCGCCAGGCACAGAAGATGGAGGCGTTTGGCCAGCTCGCGGGCGGTGTGGCCCACGACTTCAACAATCTGCTCACCGTGATCATCGCGCAGTGCGAGGCGCTCCGCGACGCGGGCCTCGGCGCGGAGGAGCGGCAGGAGGCGTTGCAGGACGTGGCCACCGCAGCCCGCAGCGCCGCCAATCTCACCCGCCAACTGCTCGTCTTCAGCCGACAGCAGGCGATGACCCCCACCGCGCTGGACTTCAACGCCGTTGTCGCCGGCGTGGCCAAGATGCTACGCCGGGTGATCGGCGAGCACATCGTGCTCGAGACCGCGCTGGCCGCGGAGCCGATGCCGGTGAACGCCGATGCCGCGATGATCGAGCAGGTCCTGGTGAACATGGCGGTGAACGCGCGCGATGCGATGCCACGGGGCGGCCGGCTGACGATCGGGGTGCGGCGTTGCACCGTGGGCGCCCAGCAGGCGGCGGGCACGCCCGGGGCGACGGCCGGGGACCATGTGTGCTGCAGCGTAGCGGATACCGGCAAGGGGATCCCTCCGGAGGTGTTGCCGCGGATCTTCGAGCCGTTCTTCACGACCAAGGAGCCTGGACATGGCACCGGCCTCGGGCTGGCCACCTCGCTCGGCATCGTGCAGCAGCATGGCGGCTGGATCGAGGTATCGACCCGCGCCGGCGCCGGCACGGTGTTCCGGATCTACGTGCCGTGCCGCGAGGTGCCGGGCGAGAAGCCGGAGGCACCAGTTCGCCGGAGCCATCCGCCGGGCGAGGCCACCGTGCTGCTGGTCGAGGACCAGGATCCGGTGCGCCAGGTGACCGCGCGCATGCTGGTCAAGCAGGGCTACCGCGTGATCGAGGCCGCCGACGCGGATACGGCGCTGCCGCTCTGGCGCGACCGGCGGGCGGAGATCGGGCTGATCGTAACCGACATCGTGATGCCGGGCGAGCTCAACGGCCGGGAGCTGGCCGAGGCGGTGCGGCGGGACGCGCCGGACTTCCCCATCATCGTGATCACCGGCTACGATCCGTCGCAGATCGGCGGACTGGACACACCTGGCCAACCGTGGAACGCGCACCTGCGCAAACCGTACACCCGCGACCAGTTGCTGTCGGCGGTCGAAAAGGCGTTGGCTCGTCGGCACGAATCCTGATGCGCGGCGGCATGGCCGACGAGAACTGGGTCAGGAGATTGCGCCACCGGCTCGACGATTTCGAGGCGACGACCCGCCGCGCCGGCGTGGCGTGCTCGTTCAAGTGGCGTACGATGGGCGGCCGCTTCGACCGGGGGAGTGCGCCGGCGGCCTATCGCCTCATCGACGCGGCGGGGCGCCACCGCGGGGCGGCCGGACGCTGGGTGGAGGCGCATAGCAACGGTCCCGAACTGCTGGTTTACCTGGCCCCGACGCCGGAAGGGTTCGCCGTGGGCGGGGACGTCGCCGCGCTGTTGACGGAGTTGGCCAACGCACGGAGTGAGGGCGTGCGACTGGGCGACGCCGCGGCCGAGGCGCTCGAACTGATCGTCCGGCGGTTCGACAAGGACGGCCGCTACGTGGAACAAACCCTGATGAGTTTGCCGGCGTCCGTCGCGACGCTCGAACCGAGCGCCATCGCGGACGCGTTGCGCATCCACGGGATCGTTGTGCGGGGGTAGGGCAGTTGCAAAGGGCGGCGGTCGCCGTCCCCGTGCTGACCAAGGCGACTGAGGCGCGTTCCCGAGGAAGGCGGCAGTGGGCGTAGGAGCGAGCTTCACGGGGATCTCGATCCGGCAGGTCGGGTCGAAGGCCTCGGAGGTTCTCGCGACGCGGGAACGATCCGGGCTACCGCATCCGCGCGTGGCGGGGGATGCGCAAGGGGCGGTCCGGCCTCGCCGCGAGGGTCGCGGCCCGGGCGGCTGCTTCGCGGAGCTTGTCCTTCTTGCTCTTGCGCTTGCCCTTCACCCCACCGCCCGCGGGCGACACCGGGGCGGGCGGGACCTCGGTCTCGACCGGTTCGAAGCCCGGGATCTGCTCGCGTGCGATGGCTAGGCCGTGGCGTTTCTCGATGAGGCGGAAATGCTCGTGGGTCGACGCGCTGACGAAGCTCACAGCGATACCGCTCTCGCCGGCGCGGCCGGTGCGGCCGATGCGGTGGGTATAGTCGGTGGGGGAACGCGGCAGATCGAAGTTCACCACGACGGGCAGTCGAACGATGTCGATGCCGCGCGACGCGAGATCGGTCACGACCAGGATGCCGACCTTGGCCTCCTTGAACCGCGCGAGCGCGGCGGTGCGGCCGCCCTGGCTGAGTTCGCCGTGGAAGGCCCAGGCGTCGAATCCGGCCTTGCGAAGCTTCTCGGCGACGTGCTCGGTGGCGTACTTGGTGGCGACGAAGACGAGGACACGCGTCCAGCCGTTGGTCTCGACGAGGTGGCGCAGCAGTTGGGTGCGGCGCGGCGGGTCGACTTCGATGGCGCGCTGGACGATGGTCGCGGGCTGGGCGGTGGTCTCGCTGGCGGCGCCCTCGAAACGGAACGGGGCGCGGAGGATCTCCTCGGCGAGGGCGCGGACCTCGGGCGGGAATGTCGCGGAAAACAGGAGACTCTGGCGTTTCGCCGGCAGGAGATGGAGGAGGCGACCGAGTTCGTCGGCGAAGCCAAGGTCGAGCAGGCGGTCGGCCTCGTCGAGAACAAGCGACGAGACGGAGGCGAGGGTGAGCGCGTTGCGCTTGAGGAGATCGAGCAGGCGGCCCGGGGTGGCGACGACGACATCGGCGCCGCCGCGCAGGGCCATCATCTGCGGATTGAGGGAGACGCCTCCGAAGACGGTGACGACCTTGATCGCCGGCGCAGGCAGGTGGGCGCCGTAGGCCTTGAAGGAGGCGGCGACCTGGGCGGCAAGCTCGCGGGTCGGCACGAGCACGAGGGCGGCCACGGTGCCCCGTTCGCGCGGGGTGGCGGCGAGACGCTGGAGCAGCGGCAGGGCGAAGGCGGCGGTCTTGCCGGAGCCAGTCTGGGCGCAGGCCCACACATCCTCGCCGCGCAGCACGGCCGGGATGACCGCGGCCTGCACGGGCGTGGCCGCGAGGTAGTTGCGCTCGGCGACGGCTTGGGCGAGGGGGGCGACGAGGCCCAGGGAGGAGAACGGCATGGACGAGCGATGAGGCCGCGGCGGCGGTTTTGAAACGCTAAAGGTGGGCGAACACGACGAAGGCCCCCGGCAACCGGGGGCCTTCGGCAAACGTGTATCGGCTGACTGGCTGCGTCGGATCAGCCGGCGTTGGAGGCGCGCTTGCGCTTGTTGGCGTCGAGGATGCGCTTGCGCAGGCGGATGTTCTTCGGCGTGGCCTCCACGTACTCGTCGGCGGCGATATACTCGATCGCGCGCTCCAAGGAGAAGCGGATCGGGGGCGGGAGCTGGATGCCCTTGCCTTCGCCCTGCGAGCGCACGTTGGAGAGGTGCTTCTCCTTGGTCGGATTGATCGGCATGTCCTCAGCGCGCGGATTCTCGCCGACGAGCATGCCCTCGTAGACATCGTCGCCGGGGCTGACGAAGAACTTGCCGCGCGCGCCGAGCGCATCGAGCGCGTAGGCGGTGACGATGCCCGGATCGGTGGCGATGAGGGTGCCCGTGATGCGGGTCTTCAGCTCGCCGACATGCGGGCCGTATTCCTTGAAGAGATGGCTCATGACACCGCGGCCGTTGGTCATGTTGACCAGGTCGATCTCGAAGCCGATGAGGCCGCGGGTGGTGATGGTCGCCTCCATCATCGTGGTCGTGTGGTGCTTCTCCATGTTCGTGATGAGACCCTTGCGGTTGGCGAGGTTCTGCATCACGGCGCCCACGCACTCCTCGGGGATTTCGACCCAGAGGGTTTCGTACGGCTCGAGGGTCTGGCCGTTCTCGATCTTGGTGATGACGGACGGGCGGGAGACGAGCAGCTCGTAGCCTTCGCGGCGCATCGTCTCGACGAGGACGGCGATCTGCATGGCGCCGCGGGCCTTGATGTTGGTGACGCCGCCGGTGTCGGTGTCCTCGACGCTGATGGAGATGTTGGTCTTGGCCTCCTTGAAGATGCGGTCGCGCACCTGGCGGGAGGTGACGTACTTGCCTTCGCGGCCGACGAGCGGGCCGTCGTTGACGGCGAGCTGCATCTCGAGGGTGGGCGGGTCGATCTGGGTGAAGGGGAGGGCGAGGGCGTCCTCGGCGAAGGCGATGGTGTCGCCGATGTCGATGTCCTCGAA
>JAEXPQ010000052.1 GCA_023446735.1 Verrucomicrobiota bacterium | reverse complement strand
CCGCAGCGCAAGCCACAGCGCGGCAAGGGCGCGCCGGCCGCCGGCCCGCGCACCGGCCGCGTGATCCGCATCCTCGAACGCGGCCGGGCCACCCTCACCGGCACGCTCCAGCGCGCGGGCCGCTTCTTCTGCGTCGCGCCCGACGACCCGCGCTTCGTGCGCGACGTCTACGTCGACGCCCCCGAGCGCTCCCCGCTCACCCCGAATCCGCAGATCGGTGACAAGGTGGTCGTGCAGCTCCTCGAGTGGACCAACCCCCACCTCAATCCCGAGGGCGAGATCATCGAGGTGCTCGGCCGCACCTTCGAGCCGCGCGCCGAACTCGCCGCCATCTACCATAAGTACAAGCTTGAGACGAAGTTCCCGCCCGCCGTCGAGGCCGAGGTCGCCGGCCTGCCCGACTCCGTGCGCCCCGCCGAGCTCGAGCACCGGCTCGACCTGCGCCAGGTTCCCACCTGTACCATCGACCCCGACGACGCCAAGGACTTCGACGACGCGCTCTCGCTCGAGACCGCGCCGGATGGCGGCGTCCGCATCGGTGTGCACATCGCGGATGTCGGCGCCTACGTCCGGCCCGGCACCGCGCTCGACCGCGAGGCCCAGCACCGCGGCAACAGCACGTATCTGGTCGGCACCGTCGTCCCGATGCTGCCGTTCAAGCTCTCCAACGGCCTCTGCTCGCTCAAGGAGGCCGAGGACCGGCTGACCAAGAGCGTGTTCTTCACGTTCAACAAGCAAGGGCAGCTCACCGCCACCGAGTACGCCAACTCCGTCATCCGCAGCCGCAAGCGCCTCACCTACCGCCAGGCCTACGCGCTGCTCAAGGAGGACGACCTCGCGAAGATCCGCCGCCTGCCGCTGCCGCCCGCGCACCAGACCGGCGCGACCGGCCGCGCGCTCGCCAGCCTCTCCGACCGCGAACTGCGCGACCTCCAGGCGATGATCCGCACCTTCTGGCGGATCGCGGAGAAGCTGCGCGCCGAACGTTTCCGCAACGGCGCGCTCGATCTCGACATGCCCGAGACGAAGATCTTCGTCGACGCCGAGGGCTACGCCGACCGGCTCGAGAAGATCACCAACGACGAGAGCCACCAGCTCATCGAGGAGTTTATGCTCCTCGCCAACGAGGCCGTCGCCAAGATCACCCGCAAGCACCAGCTGCCCTCCGTCTACCGCGTGCACGACGACCCGGACCAGGACCGCCTGCGCGACCTGCGCGAGTTCCTCGGCACGCAGGGCATCCAGGCCGGCGACCTCACCCAGCGCAAGGAGCTCACCCGCGTGCTCGCGAAGATGCGCGTGCACGAGCAGAGCCAGATCCTGCGCATCCAGCTCCTGCGCAGCCTCGCCCGCGCCTGCTACCGCGAGAAGCCCGACGGCCACTTCGGCCTGGCGAAGAAGGACTACACGCACTTCACGTCGCCGATCCGCCGCTACTCGGACCTCGTCGTGCACCGCGTGTTCGAGTTCTACCTCGTCCGCCACTGCGGCCGCCCCGCGCCGCGCGGCTGGAAGTTCGAGTACCGCGCCCAGCACATGCCGCGGCTCGCCGAGCACCTCAGCCTCACCGAGCAGAACAGCACCGAGGCCGAGCGCGAATCCGTGAAGGTGAAGCTGCTCGAGTACTTCGAGCGCGAACTGAAGAAGAAGAAGCGCACCGCGCTCGCCGCCACGATCCTCGAGGTGCGCAACCACGGCATGTTCGTGGAGCTCGTCGAGTCGCAGGCCTACGGCTTCATCCACGTCTCCACGCTCGACGACGACCTCTACACGCTCGAGGCCGCCGGCACCGCGCTGGTCGGCCGCCGCACGAAACGGCGCTTCGCCATGGGCGCGCAGATCCAGGTCGAGGTCGACCGGGTCGACCGCTTCAAGCGCCAGATCGACTTCCGCGTGGCGAAGGGCTGACGCGACGACGCCGACGAGGATCGAACGTCGCGGGCCGGTCGCAAACCGCCCGCGGCGCTGGAGGTAGGGTGCTTGCACGCGCTTTCCGGAGCGCGAGCAAGCTCGCTCGCCTCCAGTCGTTCCGGCCGGGCCGAGGCGGCGGCCTTTCCCCAAGCTCGCCTGAGCTTGCGCCGGCGCGATCCCGCGCTCACGGCAAGCTCGCCGCGAATTCCCCCAATGTGCTCCAGTAGCGGTCGCCGGCGACGGAAGGCACCTGGCAGTGGCCGGCCTTCTCGACCCACAACATACGCTTCGGCTCGGGCGCAGCGGCGAAGAGCGCCTCGCCATGGCTGAACGGGATGACCGTGTCGGCGGTGCCGTGCAGGATCAGCACCGGACAACGCACCCGCCCGATTCGAGCGATGCTCGGCAACCGCTCGCCCAATACAACGGGCCAACGGGTGATGACGCGATAGGCGCTCGTGAACGTGCTTTCCAGCACGAGTCCGCCCACGCGCTCGCGCGACGCGATCCAGACGGCCGCCGAACCGCCGAGCGAGAGCCCGTAGACCACCACCCGCTCCGGCGCGCACCCGAGGGCTCCCGTGGCGTAGGAGTACGCCGCATCCGCCGCGGCGTACAGCCCCGCTTCGCTCGGCGCACCACCGGTCAGTCCGTACCCGGGATAATCGATCGCCAAGACCGCGAAACCCGCAGCGCGGAGATCCAGCAGATGCGGCAGATCGATGCCGAGGTCCTCCCCATTGCCATGGAAGTAGACCAGCAGGTGCCTGGCCCGCGGATTCGGCAGATACACCGCCGCGTAGCGTTCGCCGTTGGCGCCGGGAATCATCACCAACCCGGGCAGCTTCTCGCCGTAGGTCGGGGCCGGCGCGGGGAACAGCATCCACGTCGAAACGTAGCGCGCGGCGACACAGCCCAGCGCGTAGAGCACGACCAACGCGATCGCGATCCGCTTCAGTGAGCGGCCGATTCGGCGCAGCCCTCCGCGTTCAGGTTGATCGGAGGTCGAAGTTGTCATAAACGGCTTGTTACACCGAGACCCTTGGGGCGATCTCCGACCGGCCACCCCGGGTCCACGCGCCGGGATCGGCACCGGCCGAGCGTGTCGAACCGGAGACTGGCCCCTCGCCTCACTCCTTGCCGAGCAGTTCGCCGACCGCCTGGAGCAGATGGTCGCGGCGGATCTCCCGTTCGGTGGCGTCGGCGAGAAGCTTCATCTTCACCGCGCCGCGGGCGAGCTCGTCGCCGCCGTAGATGATCGCGAGGCGGGCCTTGTTCTGGTCGGCCTGCTTGAACTGTTTGCCGAAACTGGCGTCCTTGAGCGGATACTCCACCCGGTAACCGGCCGCACGCAGCTCGCGGATGTCGGCCAGCGCGGCCTTCCGCTCGGCCGGGCCGCCGATGATGCAGAAGATGTCCGGCGCCGACACGATCTCGGGCAACAGGTTCTTCGACTTCAGCATCTCGCTGATGACGACGTCGCCGATCGCGAAACCGGCGGCGGGCAGATCCGGGCCGCCGAGTTTCTTGACGAGGTTGTTGTAGCGTCCGCCGCCGGCGATCGCACGGAACTCCCCGCTGCGGTCGAAGGCCTCGAACACGAATCCGGTGTAGTAGGCGAGACCGCGCACGACGCCGAGATCGACCTGGATGAACGCCCCGTAGCCCATCGCCTCGAGGCCGGCGAGCAGCGTGCGCCAATCGGCGAGACGGCCGGCGAGCGCCTCGGCGGCGGGTCCGCCGGCGGCGGTCACGGGCGCGAGACGCTCCTCGAGCGCGGCGAGCGAGTTGATCTTGGTGAACGACACGATCTCGGCGCGCTTCTCGGGGGCGAGCGGACCGTGTTTCTCCTCGAAAAACTTGAAGGCGTCGTCGCCCTGTTTTTCGAGACGGTCGATCGTGCCAAGCACGTCGGGTACCTGGGCTTCGGTGTAGCCGATGGCCTGCAGGTAGAAGAACCAGAGGTTGCGGTCGCTGAGGCGGATGAAGAAATCGCGCTCGGTCAAACCCGTCGCGGAGACGCACGCGATCAGCAGCGCGATGAGCTCGACCTCGGCCTCGGGGCCGGCCTCGCCGAGCAGATCGGCGTTGAACTGGAAGAAGGCGCGGAGACGGCCCTTCTGCGCGCGCTCGTAGCGGTAGTGTTCGCCGATGTTGAACCACTTGATCGGCCGCCGCATCGCACCCGCGCGCTCGCCCACCATGCGGCAGAGCGTCGGGGTCATCTCGGGGCGAAGGGAGACATCGCGGCCACCCTTGTCGGTGAAGCAGAAGAGCTGCTGCTCGATCTCCTCGCCGGACTTCGCCTTGTAGAGTTCGAGCGGCTCCAGCACGGGGCCGTCGTACTCGAGGAAGTTGGAGGCGATGGCGGCTTGGCGCCACAGGCGGAAAAGGAAGTTACGCCGGGCGGTCTCCTCGGGATAGAACTCCCGGAACCCCGGCAGGGTCTGGAACTGGGCCATGTGAAAACAGAGCGCGCGCAGCGCGGTGAGCGGTTGACGGATCGGGGCGACCGGCGCAGCGCCGGTGCAAAAAAACCGGGATCAACGATCCCGGCTCCAGTGGCGCAGGCGCCGCTTAGGCGGACGGCGCCGACGAATTGGCGGACGGCGGGACGATACCGCGCTTGTCGACCTTCGCGAGCTCCAGCTTCTTGAGCTTGGCCTTCAAAATCTTGCCCGATTTGAACTTCACCACCGCACGGGTCGGGATCACGACTTCGGTCTCGGGTTTGTTCGGGTTGCGACCAATACGCGCTTTGCGCACCTGCACCTCGAGCACGCCGAAATTGCGCAGCTCCACGTTGCGGCCGGAAGCGAGCGCGTCCTGAATGATGTCGAGCGCCATCTGGACGGATTGCTGCACTTCCTTCTGCGGGAAGCCGGTCTTCTGGTAGATTTCCAGAACGATCTCGCGCTTGGTGAGGTTGTTGGACATGGTGCGGGTCTCCTGTTTGCGAAAATTCTTTCGGTAGAAAACGTGCGGAAACTATTGTTGGACGTCATTTTGCGTCAACCCGAAACCCGTAACTCTCCCGCCATGAGCAACGAAGGGCCGAAAAATCCGCTCGAGGAACTCGAGCGCAAAGTGCAGGAGCTGCTCAAAGACCCGCAGGTGCAGGCCTCCGTGCGCCAGATGATGGCAGCCTCCCAAACCCCGCCCCGTCCCGCTTCCGACCGGCCCGCCGCACCGCCAGCGCCGGACGAGGAAGCCGCCGCCGCCCTCGCCAAGATTCGCGCCTTCAACCTCAAGCCACGCGAGATCCGCGACCATCTCGACCGCTTCGTCATCAAGCAGGACGACGCCAAGAAGATCCTCTCCGTCGCGATCTGCGACCACTACAACCACGTGCGCCAGTGCCTCGACAGCCCGGAGTTGCGCGAGCGCGACTACGCCAAGCAGAACATCCTGCTCCTCGGCCCCACCGGCGTCGGCAAAACCTACCTCATGCGCTGCATCGCCAAGTTGATCGGCGTGCCGTTCGTGAAAGCGGATGCGACCAAGTTTTCCGAGACGGGCTATGTCGGCGGCGATGTCGAGGACCTCGTGCGCGATCGCGGCAAGGCGGCCGGCGGCGACGTCGAACTCGCCCAATACGGCATCATCTACATCGACGAGATCGACAAGATCGCCGCCGCCTCGAGCGCGATCGGCGGCCGCGATGTCTCCGGCCGCGGCGTGCAGATCAATCTCCTCAAGCTCATGGAGGAGACCGACGTCTCCCTGCACAGCCAGACCGACCTGCTCGGCCAGATGCAGGCGATGATGGAGATGCAACGCGGCGGCAAAGCACGCCCCCGCAAGATCAACACCCGCCACATCCTCTTCATCGTCAGCGGCGCGTTCGACAAGCTCGCCGAGCAGGTCAAACGGCGCGTCCAGGACACCGCCATCGGCTTTGGCGCCGCCCGCGGCACGGAGCGTTCGGAGAACGACTACCTCGCCCAAGCCAGCAGCCGCGACCTCATCGCCTACGGCTTCGAACCCGAGTTCATCGGCCGCCTCCCCGTCCGCGTCGCCTGCCAGGCGCTGACCGCCGACGACCTCGAACAGATCCTCACGACCTCCGAGGGTAGCATCCTCACCCAGTACCGCGCCGACTTCAGCGGCTACGGCATCGACTTCGCGATCGAACGCCCCGCGCTGCGCGAGATCGCCGTGCGCGCCGCCGCCGAAAACACCGGCGCCCGCGGCCTCATGACCGTGCTCGAACGCATCTTCCGCGACTTCAAGTTCGAGCTCCCCTCCACCGCCATCAAAACCTTCGCCATCGACGCCGCCGCCGTCGCCGAGCCCGGCCATGCCCTCCAGCACCTCCTGCGCGAAAACGCCGACCGCCAGCACGAGGTGCTCCGCGCCGAGGTCACCGCGTTCGCCGCCCGCTTCCGGCAGGACCACGGGTTCGACCTGCTCTTCGCCGACGACGCCGTCTCGGCGCTCATCGACGCCAGCCTCGCGACCGACAAGACCATCCGTGCACTCTGCGAGGAGAAGTTCCGGGACTTCCACCACGGCCTGAAACTCGTCTCCCGCAACACCAGTCGCACTCAGTTTCCCATCACGCGCGAGGTCGTGGAGCAGCCGGACAAGATCCTGAGCACCTGGGTCGTCGAGAGCTTCCGCCTCGCCCGCGCCGCGCCGAACTTGGCGTAGCCGTCGTTTCAAGGTTCGCCGCCCCAGAGCCCTCCGCCCCCCCCCGCCGCCGCCCCCCAGGGGGGGCGCCAGCCCCACACCGGGGGGCGTCGTCCGAGTTTCCCGCCCGGCGCTGCGCCCCACCCCGTGCGCGCATCACGCGCCGCCCCGAAATTCCGCGCTCGCCCTTTCTGCCCGGTCCCTCGTCACTGGCACCGCTCGCCCAATCGCAAATCGGCAACCTAAAATCGAAAACGTCCCCGTGCCCGATCCCGTCGCAGTTCAGTCGATGTTCGGCCGCATCGCCCGCCGGTACGACCTCGCCAACCGCCTCCTGAGCGGCGGCACCGACGTCTGGTGGCGCTGGCGCCTGCGCCGCGCGGTGGCGCGTTGCCGGCCACAGGACGTGCTGGATCTGGCCACCGGCAGCGGTGATGTCGCCTTCGCGCTCGCGCGCGGTCTGCCCGACACCGTGCGCCTCACCGGCATGGATTTCTGCCAGCCGATGCTCGACGAAGCGGTCCTCAAGAAAGCCCGTTCGCCGCGCTACGCCCAGATCGAGTTCCGCCAGGGCGACGCGATGGCGCTGCCGCTGCCGGATGCCGCGTTCGACGTGCTCACGATCTCGTTCGGTCTGCGCAACGTGGCCGACCGCCACAAAGCCCTCGGCGAGATGCGCCGTGTGCTGCGCCCCGGCGGCACGCTTTTCGTGCTGGAGTTCTCGCAGCCGTACCGCTGGTTCGCGCCCCTCTACTATTTCTATCTGCGCTGCATCCTGCCGTGGTTCGCGTCGTTGCTCACCGGCGACAAGGGCGCCTACGAGTACCTCGGCGGCTCGATCGCCCAGTTTCCCGCCCGGCCCGAGATGTCGGCCGAGATTCTCCGCGCCGGTTTCGCCCGCGTGCAGGCGCGTGCGATGACCTTCGGGATCGTCGCGCTCCATGAGGCGCGGCGCTGAACCCGCCGCCGCCGGCCGGCGGCCCGCCCCGACTCACGACGGCCGGCCGAACCCGCCCTTGATCAACTCGAGGTGCTTCACGCCGACCGCCTCGAACTCGCGCCAATAGCCTTCTTCCAGCCGCGTGAGCTCCGCCTCCCGCTCCTCGTGCTGCTCGTCGGTCTCGGGTGCGCCCGCGGGATCGGGAATCGCCGGTCGCCCATGGATCCGTTCGTAGTCGCGTTCGGCCAGGCGGGTCACGAGCTCCTCCCAGAAGGTGTCCTCGTCGTAGTCGTGGATCACGTCGCTCACGCCGGGCTCCTCGGGCATGGCCGCCGAAAAGTTGAACATCGCCTCCTCGGGCTGCTCGACCAGATCGGCGCAGCCGAACTGCTCGGCGTACCCAAGAAACCCCTGCAGCGCCTCCTCGCATTTCAGGCGGAGCCCCACCGGCTCGTCGTCGCGCCGGCCGTTGAGGACCCGGTCGGCGATATAGAGCATCTGGAGGATGCGGCGGTATTCCTTGGGCGTGAGCTGGAGCTTCATCGGGAAAACGAGGGGGTCGCAGCGGATTCGGTCAGTTCCGGCTCGGGTCTTCGGGCTCATCGGCGATCAGCCGCCACTCCGGGCTGAGTCCGCCGACGATGCGCTTCCAGAGGTCGACGCCCTCCAGCGTGCCAAGCAACTCCGCAGGGACGGGCGAGACCAGCCACGTGTCGCGCTGCAATTCCGTCTCGAGCTGCCCGCCCGTCCACCCGGCATAGCCGAGGAAGGCCCGCACCTCGAGTTGCGTCTCCTCCATCAGCTCGCGCAGTTTGTCGGGATCGAGGCCGAAGTAGAGTTTGAAGGTGCCGTCGAACGAGGTGGTCTGCCACGCCACAAGGATGAGCTGCTCGGGGTTCACCGGGCCGCCGCAATAGACCGGAACCTTCGCCAACTCGCTGCGGCGAAACTCCGGTCCGAGATCAGCGAGGGTCTTGCCCAGCGGCCGGTTGAGCACCACGCCCATCGCGCCCTCGGCGTTGTGCAGGGAAAGGAGCACGACCGACCGCGCGAAGTTCGGATCGCGCAGTTTCGGGTGGGCCAGCAACAGCGAACCGGCCAGCCACTCGGATTTGTTGCCTCGTTCTCTCATCGCCGATGGACGGAGCGTGAAACAGGCCCGGATTGCCGGCCGGCGCCAGCGCGAAATCCGCGGCTCCCGCGCCCGCCCCCGCCGCTCACAGCTTCACCAGATCCACGCCGGCGTCCCCGATGACCGGCACGACGAGCGGGTCGTTCTTGTAGTCGCTGTGATACTTGATCGTGCGGATGCCGGCGGCGGCGAGGATCTTCGCGCAGTTGATGCACGGGAAATGGGTCACGTAGGCAGTGCAACCGTCGAGGCTGCTGCCGCGGCGCGCCGCGTCGGCGATGGCGTTCTGCTCGGCGTGCACGGTGCCCTGCTCGTGGTTCTCCCGCACGCGCGAGACGTGCGGCGTGCCCGGCAGGAAGCCGTTGTAGCCCGCGGCGACGATCCGGTTGCGGCGCTCGCCGGCCGAGACGATCACGCAGCCCACGTGCAGCCGCTCGCAGGGCGAACGCGACGCGATCAGGTGCGCCGTGGCCATGAAGTATTCGTCCCACGAGGGCCGCTCCTTGAAACGACCGATGGTCTCGGCGATCAGATCGATCGGGTTGAGCGGAGCGGGGGGAGGCGAAAGCTTCGATTGGCGGGCCATGGAGCAGGCCGCCGAGCTTTTCCGCCCCCGAGCCCGGTTCAACGCCTTTCTCGCCGCGCGGCGCCCGGAGCCACGCGCGCCGGCGGCCGGAACGAAAAAGGCGGGCCGAAGCCCGCCTCATCGAGTGCGCTTGGGAAGGTCAGCGGCGCCAGAGCCGCTGCCCCAGACGCCTGCGCTCGGCCGCGGCAGCGTTCGTGAGCCAAGTGACCGCCTCCTCGTTCTTCCAGGTCCAGGTCTTGCCCTCGACGAAAGTCTTGATCGGCAGGTCCGGGAAGCGGCCGCTGAGCTGGTCGCTGGCCGCCGAGACCATCATCGCACCGATCGCGTCCTTCGGGCGGGAGACTTTCGCGAACACCCAGAGCTCCTCCTGGACGCGGCGGATCTCGTCGATCCGGACTTCCCAGGCACCGTCCGGGGTCATTACTTCCACCGTAATTGTTTTCTGGACGACCGCCGGAGCCTGCGGCTTGTCGTAGTTGCCGCTCGTGCCGGTCCGGCCGTTGCTCGGAGCGGCCAAACTCAGGGATACGGACGCGCAGAACGCCAGCAGTGTGAGGGTTAGCCGGGGTACCATGCCCGGATGTTGTTAACACAGCGTGAACTTGGCAACACCTCGCTAATCGTTGACCGAAAAAAACGCGGCGGCCCACCGAGGGGCCGCCGCGTCGAAAGCACTCTGTCGTTGGAATCTCAGCCTTCGAACAGGCACTGGCCGGTCATCTCCGGCGGCTGGGGCAGGCCCATGAGCTTGAGCACCGTCGGCGCGATGTCGGCCAGACGGCCGCCGCTGCGCATCTTGGTCTGCTTGCCGAAGCCCTCGCCCGCGACGAACACCTCGACGAGATTGAGCGTGTGCGCGGTGTGCGGACTGTTGATCTCGGCGTCCCAGAGCTGCTCGGCGTTGCCGTGATCGGCGCAGACGACGGCCTTGCCGCCCATCTTCAGCACCGCCTCGACGAGCACGCCCACGCCGAGGTCGGTCGCCTCGCAGGCACGGACCGCCGCGGGCACCGAACCGGTGTGCCCGACCATGTCGGGGTTGGCGTAGTTGATCACCAAGAGGTCGTACTTGCCGGAGGTGATGGCGTCGCGCGCGATCACGGTGACGCTCGCCGCCGACATGTCGGGGGCGAGATCATACGTGGAGACCTTCGGGCTCGCGGCCAGGCCGCGCTCCTCGCCCGGGAACGGCTCCT
>JAEXPQ010000346.1 GCA_023446735.1 Verrucomicrobiota bacterium | reverse complement strand
GTACGGGTCCGTACCGGGCGGTTCCGGTCTCCATCACTCGACGACGCGCGGGGCGCCGCCCGGGTAATGGTAGGCGATCCAACTCTCTTGCAGGGAGACGACTCCTTGTTCCTTCAGCCACTCGTTGCTGAGCGCGGCTTGCACGATGGAGTTGGTGCTCATCCGCCAGCAGCCCGTGCCGCGCCCGACGGCCGCGGCGTCGTGGACGTGCCGGGGCTCGTCCGTACCCTGCGGAAGATCGGTTTCGGCGGCGTCTGCGGCCTGGAGCAAGAAACCCCGAAGGCGGAGACGATCCCCGGCCTCGCCGAGTCGGTCGGCGATCTCCGCGGCGTGCTCGCGGCCGGTGCCTAACCCACGCCGGGAAGCGCACCGGCCGCACAACAGGGCGCATTTCTGCGGGGAGCGAACACATACCCGCGGCCGCGCCTTCCTGATAGCATGACGGCACGTTCGCGCCGCCACGCCTCCTCCCGTCCAACGAGCCTCGCCGATGTCCCCCATTCATCTCCGCTCTGCGTTTCTCCTCGGTCCCTTGGTGCTCTGCACCGCCATCGCCCAGCCGGTCGTCGCCCCGTGGGGCAATATCCTCGGCCTGGAGATCGACGGCCAACGGTTTTCCTTCGAGACCGCGCTGCGGGCCGTGAACCCCGACTGGTCCGGCTTCGTGCAATCCTCGCAGTACAACTGGGAGGGCAAACCGACCTTCACGCGCGACGGCGCCACTCACACCTGCGGCCACTTCCTCCAAGGCACCCAGCTCGACTACACGACCCGCATCACCGAGACCGGCCGCGGCGCCGCTCGCATCGAGCTCGAGGTCGCCGCACGCGCCCCGCTCGCCACCGCGGGCACCTTCTTCTGCATGAACGTTCCCGCCGCCGACCATGCCGGCGCGACGTTCGAACTTGTCGGCGCCGCCGCCCAGCCACTCGCCGTCCTGCCCGACGCCTCCGGCCAGGGCCGCGAACTCCTCCGAACCCGCGCCCGCGGCTTCCGCGTCGCTTCGGGCGGCCGCACCCTCGAGGTCGTGGCCGACGCCGCAACCGAGATCATCCTGCGCCAGGACTTCGTCGACAACCCACCCTACCTCAACGACGCCACCCCGCGCCTGACCTTCGTGCCCCGCGACCCGCAGCTCAAGGTCGCCGACTACCAGGTCTACTTCGCCGTCCTGCCCGCGTCCGCTCCAGCCGGCACCTCCGCCCGCACCGCCTACACCGTCCGAGCCGACGGCCCGGTCGACCGCACCCCGGTCGAGCTCGTGCTCGACGCCGGCTCGCCCGGTCGCGTCTTCGACGGCATCGGCGGCAACTTCCGCATGCAGTATCCGGAGCTCGATGCCCAGGTCGTCGACTACATGTTCGCCCACCTCGACGTGGCCTGGGGCCGGATCGCGTTTCCCTGGGCCGAATGGCAGCCCGAGGAGGCCGCCCACTGCGGGGCCAAGGTCCTCGCCGGCGGCATGAGCCCGAGCTTCTACGCCCAGCTCGCGATCGCCCGCGAACTCGCCCGCCGCCGCATCCCGATCATCGCCAGCGTCTGGGTGCCGCCGGACTGGGCCGTCGACCGCTCCGCGAAGCTGCCCAAGGGCGTGCGCCTCGACCCCGCCAAACTGCAGCGCAGCGCCGACTCGATCGCCGACTGGCTCGTCTTCCTCAAGAACCACTACGGCGTCGAGGTTGCGCTCTTCTCCTTCAACGAGACCGACTACGGCGTCGAGGTGAAGCAGACCCCCGAGGAGCACGCCGCGGCCAACCGGATCATCGGCGCCACGTTCGCCGCCCGCGGCCTGGTCACCAAGATGGTCCTGGGCGACACCGGCGCCTGCACGCTGCAATCGCACGCGCTCGTGGGCCCGAGCGAAGCCGACCGCAGCCTGCTGCCCTCGCTCGGCGGCGTCGCCTTCCACAACTACCACGGCCTCACGCCGGACGCGCTCCGGGCCTGGGCCGAGACCGCCCGCCGCACCAATCTGCCGCTGCTCTGCACCGAGGGAGGAGCGGACTCCGCCGCGCACCGGTATCCGCTGATCTGGGCCACTCCGTGGTTCGCCCAGCTCGAGCTCGACCAATACGTGCGCAGCGGGGCGGCGTGTCAGCCGGCCACCATCATGCCGTGGCAGCTCAACGCCGACTATTCGCTCCTCGCCGGCGGCGGTATCTACGGCGACCACGGCCCGTTGCGCCCCACCCAACGCTTCTGGGGCCTCAAACAGCTCGGAGTCCTTTCCCACGCGTTCTGGCTGCCGATCACGGCGAACCGCGGCGACCTCAGCTGCGCCGCCCTCGGCGACATCGCCCGCGGCGCTTACGCCGTCCACATCGTCAACAACGCCGCGACCCGCCTGGCGACCGTGCTCGGCCTGCCCGCCGGCGTGCGCAGGATGCGAATCCACGTTACCGATGCGACCCGCGGCATGCAGGCCATGGCCGTGAAGGGCGTGGTCGACGGCGCGGTGACCTTCCAACTCGAGGCCCAGGCGTTCACGAGTCTCGTTTCCGAATGAAGCCCCTGCTCCACGCGGCCCTCGTCGGCACCGCCGCCCTGCTTGGCCTCGCCCTCCCATCGGCCGCGCAACCGGCCTCCCCGCCCCCACCGGCGTTCCCGTTCATCACCCGAGCGGGAGACAAGCTCATGGAGGGCGAGCGCGAGTTCCGCTTCGTGTCTTTCAACCACCCGAACCTCCACATCTGCGAGAACCCCGCCTGGCACCGCATCACGCCCTGGGAACAGGAGGACGCCATCCGCAGCATCGCCCAGATGGGCGGTCGCGTGGTGCGCATCTACACGCTCTCGATCCGCGGCGGGAAACGCAACGGCGACGGCCTCAGCCATGTGCGCGGGCCGGGCGACTACGACGAGGAGCTGTTCCGCGACTTCGACACCATGGTCGCGCTCTGCCGCCGCCACGGCGTCCGCCTGATCGTCCCGTTCATCGACGAATGGGACTGGTTCGGCGGCATCGACGAGTTCGCGCGCTTCCGCGGCCGGACCAAGGCCGAGTTCTACTCCGATCCGGCCGTGCAGGCGGATTTCCGCGCGGTCGTGCGCATGCTCGTCACCCGCGTGAACACCGTCACCGGCATCCCCTACAACGAGGACCCGACGATTCTCGCCTGGGAGAGCGGCAACGAACTGCGCGACGATCCCGAACCGTGGGTGGCCGAGCTCGCCGCCTACGTGAAGGCGCTCGCTCCGCACCAACTCTTCCAGGACGGCCATTGCGGCGTGCGCCCGGGGCCGCTGGCCGATCCCAACGTCGACCTGCTCACGTCCCACTACTACCGCGACGGCGACTACGCGGCGCTGGCCCGCGAACACCGCGAGCAGACCCGCGGCCGGAAGCCGTTCTACGTGGGCGAGTTCGATCCGCGCCACATGGGCGGCCTGCTCGACGAGGTGGTCGCCAACGGCTCCGCCGGCATCCTCGCCTGGAGCCTGCGCGGCCACGCCAAGGAGGGCGGCTTCTTCTGCCAATCCGACCCGTTGTACTACCACTGGCCGCACAGCCCGCTCACCCGCCGGATCCGCACGGCCGCCTTCGCCATCCGCGGCCTGCCCGAGACGCCCGTCGAGCCCCCGGCAGCGCCGGAGTTGCTGCCGCTCGCCTCGTCCACCGCGATCGGCTGGCTCGGCTCGACCGGGGCCGAGACCTATCAGCTCGAACGCGCCGCCCGCCCGGAAGGGCCGTGGACCGTCGTCGCCGAGTCGCTCTCCGACGGGCGCTGCTCCGACACCCCGCCCTTCGCCGACGCAGGGGCACCGACCGACCGCCCGCTCTTCTACCGCCTCAAGGCCCGCAACGCCGCCGGCGATTCGGCCTGGTCGTCCGTCGCGGAGTGCACCGGCCGCTGACCCGCCCACAACCTCAGTTCTGAAACGCACTATCTCATCCCGTTCGTGCGGCGATCGCGGTATCATCCGCCCACCCGCGGCCCCCGCCCCCGCATCAACCCCGGCTTCCCTGCCCTCGATGAGAATCCTCCCCTTCGCCCTCCTGCTCCTCGCCGGTTCCGACCTCGCCGCCCAGGACCACTGGCCGTTGCAGCAGCGCCCCGGTCCCGACGGCGATCCACAACAGGATCCCGCCACCTTCCCTCGCTCCAACGTCCCGCCGCAGGCGCCCGTGAAGCGCACGCTCCACCCGCGCCCGCTCCTCGCCGACACCGGCGACGGCAACCTCGTCGTCTCCGGCTGGAAGCTCCAGGCCGTCCTCAAGGTCGCGGGCACGATCCGCGAGGTCTCCCTGCCCGGCTTCGACACCGCCTCGTGGTACCCGGCCACCGTGCCCGGCACCGTGCTCACCACCCTCGTCGACCAGGGCGTGTACCCCGAGCCCACCTACGGTCTGAACAACCTCGCGATCCCCGAATCCCTCGCCCGGCAGGACTGGTGGTACCGCACCGAGTTCACCCTGCCCGCCGCGCAGGCCGGCCGCACGCTCACCCTCACCTTCAACGGCATCAACTATTCCGCCGACGTCTGGCTCAACGGCGAACGCCTCGGCGCGATCCGCGGGGCCTTCATCCGCGGCACCTTCGACCTCACCGGCCGCCTCCGCGCCGACCGCCCCAACGCCCTCGCCGTCCGCATCGCCCCGCCCCCGCATCCGGGCATCCCGCACGAGGAGTCCCTCGTCGCCGGCGCCGGCGTGCCCAACGGCGGATCGCTCTGCTCCGACGGCCCCACCTTCTTCTGCACCGAGGGTTGGGACTGGATCCCCGGTATCCGCGACCGTTGCTCCGGCCTCTGGCAGGACGTCGTCCTGCACGTCAGCGGTCCGGTCGTGCTCGGCGACGCCCACGTCAAGACCGACCTCCCGCTGCCGGATACCTCCACCGCCACGGTCTTCATCTCCGCCGCCGTCGAGAACCGCTCCGCGGTCGAACAACGTTTCACCGTGCGCGCCGAGTTCGAGGGCGTCGCGGTCGAGCAGCCCGCCACCCTCGCCCCCGGGGCGCGCTCGTTCGTGAAGTTCGGCGCCGACGCCTTCCCGGCCCTGCGCCTCCGTCAGCCCCGCCTGTGGTGGCCGAACGGCTACGGTACCCCCGAGCTCTACCACCTCAGGCTCACCGTCCTCGATCCCGCCGGCCGCGCCACCGAGACCAAGCGCCTGCGCTTCGGCGTCCGCCACCTCACCTACGAGCTCTCCGCGCGCGACTCCGCCGGCACCATCCGCCGCTTCGACTTCGACCCCTCCGCCGTCTGGGACCGGCTCGTCGTCGACAAGCGCCACGAGGCCATCCGCCCCGGTCCGGGCGCCTGGCTGCCCACCCTCGCCCCCGGCGCCGAGGCCTCCGGCGGCCTCACGCCCCTCGCCGCCGACAGCCCCACCGCCCCTTTCCTCGTGCTCAAGGTCAACGGTGTGCCGATCGTCTGCAAGGGCGGCAACTGGGGCCTCGACGAGGCGCTCAAGCGCTCCAGTCGCGAAAAACTGGAGCCCTACTTTCGCCTCCACCGCGACGCCCACCTCACCATGGTCCGCAACTGGTGCGGCCAGAACACCGAGGAGGTCTTCTTCGACCTCGCCGACGAGTACGGCCTGCTCGTCTGGTCCGATTTCTGGCTCTCCACCCAGGACTGGAACATGGAGCCGGCCGACCTCGACCTCTTCCTCGCCAACGCCGAGGACGTCATCCGCCGCTTCCGCAACCACCCCTCCATCGCCCTCTGGTGCGGGCGCAACGAGGGCGTGCCGCCGCCCTACCTCAACGAGGGCCTCGACTCCTTGGTGCGCCGCCACGACGGCAGCCGCTACTACCAGCCCACCTCCCGCAATCTCAACCTCCTCGAGAGCGGCCCGTGGACCTACGGCGACCCGGTGAAATTTTTCAACCAATACGGCGTCGGCTTCTCCACCGAGCTGGGCCTGCCCAACGCCCCCGTCGCCGACGCGCTGCGCGCGATGATGCCCGCCGCCGACCTCTGGCCGATCAGCGACAGCTGGGCCTACCACGACTGGCACCAGGCGCACCACGGCGAGGTCCAGGCGTTCATGGCTGCGCTCGAGAAGCAGTTCGGCGCCGGCACCTGCCTCGAGGACTTCTGCCGAAAGGCCCAAATGATCAACTACGTGGGCCACCGCGCGCTCTTCGAGGGCCTCAACGCCCGCCTCTGGCGTCCCTCCTCCGGCCGCCTCATGTGGATGAGCCACCCGGCCTGGGGCAGCACCGCCTGGCAGCTCTACACCGCCGACTACGACACCAACGCCGCCTACTTCGGCGCGCGGAAGGCCTGCGAGCCGGTCCACGTCCAGCTCAACCTCGACGACCATCGCATCGTCGTCGCCAACACCACGCGCACCGCCCTCGCCGACGTCACCGCCACCGCCGAGCTCTTCGACCTCCACGGCCGCCCGCTCGGCCGCCAACAGCTCGTCCTCGCCGTCCCGGCCAACGCGACGACCGAAGTCTTCCCCCTCGACAAGAAACCCGCCGGCGCGCTCCCGCTCTTCTTCGTGAAGCTCACCCTCGCCGACGCCGCCGGCCGCGTCCTCTCCGACAACTTCTACTGGCTCGCCCACCGCGAGGAGGACCACCGCCTCCTCAACGACCTCCCGCCCGTCGCCCTCACCGGCTCCGCCCAGCTCACCGCGCCGGACCGGATCGAGGTCGAGCTCGTCAACTCCGCCGCCGCGCCCGCGCTGCTCATCAAGCCCACGCTGCGCACGGCCGCCGGCGAACGCGTGCTGCCCGCCTACGCCAGCGACGGCGGCTTCTCCCTCCTGCCCGGCGAGAAACGCGCGTTCGCCTTCACGGCGCCCACCCTGCCCGCCGGCGAGCTTTGCGTCACGGCCGAGGGCTGGAACCTCGCGCCCGTCTCGCTCCCCGTCACCACTCCCTGAACATCGCCACGCCATGCCGTCCCTGCTGCTTCGCCCTGCCGCCCTCGCCCCGCTGCTCGCCGCGGCCTCCTCCATCGCGGCGCCGCCCGCCGGCTACGCGGGCCGCCCGTTCGCCGACGCCTGCCACCAGACCGGCCCGGCCGCCATCCCGGGCATCGTCCAGTGCGCGCTCTACGACCTCGGCGGCGAGGGCGTCGCCTACCACGACACCACTGCGTCGAACGAGGGCAGCGGCGGCCTCAACCGCCAGACCGCCCCCGACAACCACCAGCGCGTCCACGGCTCCGACTACATCTGGCACTTCCGCGAGAACGAAGGGGTCGACCTCTCCTACGTGAAAGACTGGGCCGACCTCAACCACCTCAACTTCGTCAGCCCGCCGATCAACCAGCACTACCTCGGCTGGGCCTCCGACGGCGAGTGGGTGAATTACACGGTCGATGTCCGCGAGCCGGGCACGTACGCCGTGAAATGCCTCTTCAGTTACGTCACCAAGGAGGTCGCCCGAGACGCCGCCGGCCGCCCGGTCGCTCCCCTCCGCTTCGACCTCAACGTCCGGCCCGCCGCGGAGGTGTCCCTCCCGCGCGACACCGGCGCCTGGCATGTGTGGGACTACGGCCGGATCGCCACGATCACCTTCCCCGAGGCCGGTCCGCAGCTGCTCACGTTCCACTATCGCCGGGGCAACAACTGGGCGTTCTTCGTCTTCGAACGCCTCGACGCCCCCGCCGCCCCCACACCGTGATCCGGCGGTATCCTCTCCCCTCACGCACCGCTCCCTGAGAACATGGCAACTCCCGTCTCCCCCGCCGACCTCCTCGTCGCCGAGGTCATCCGCCTCTTCCCCGAGTTCATGCTCGACCCGGTCGACGCCGCCCAGTGCCGCGGCAACGCCGCCGTGTTGGCCATCGAGCCGGGCGGCCGCATCGTCGGCCACCTGTTCGGCGCCGACCGCGACCGCGTCCAGTGGTGCCTCGGCATCGCGCACCGCAAGGTCGCGCAGGTCTGGCGCACCGGCCACGCCACCGGCCGCTTCGAGGAGCTCGTGTACTCGGGTATGCTTGACGAGGGCGCCTTCGGCGTGAACCGCCCCGACTTCGTCGGCTGGGAGGGCGGCGTGCCCCTCCGGACGGCCGAGGGCGCGCTGCTGGCCGCCGCCTTCTCCGGGTTCCGCGGCTGCAACGACGTGGCGATCCTCCGGCGCGCCGCCGCCACCGTGCCCGGCCTTTCCGTCCTCGAGCCCGCTCCCTGAGCTCCGCCGCGGCACCCCACTTCAAAATCTCGCCGCCCGATGCCCGGCTGCCCCCCGCTCCTCCCGGTCCTTCCCACCCGGGTACGCCGCAACTACCGCGGCGGTTTGCTGCTCGACCAGCTCGCCCACGTCGCCACGCCGGCCGACTCCGATCGGCCCGAGAGCTGGCTCGCCTCGACCGTCACGGCCACCAACCCAGGGTTGGAACCGGTCCCGGGCGAGGGTCTCACACAAGTGATGGCCGAGCCCGGCGGAGCCGCCACCACGCTCGCCTCGATGATCGACCGCCGGCCGGAGTTCTACCTCGGCGCCGCGCACCTCGCGCGCCACGGGCGCAACCTCGGCTTCCTCGCCAAGCTCCTCGATTCCGCCATGCGCCTGCACGTCCAGGTGCATCCCACCGCCGCCTTCGCCCGCGAGCACCTCGGCAGCCCGTACGGGAAGCTCGAGGTCTACTACGTGCTCGCCGTGCGCGAAGGTTGCGAGGGCTACATCCGCCTCGGCTTCCAGCGCGCGCCGTCGCGCGCGGAGTGGGCGCGCATCGTGCTTGAACAGGACATCGCCGCGATGGACGCCTGCTTCGACCGCCTCCCCGTGCGCGCGGGCGAGGTCTGGCTGGTGCCCGGCGGCATGCCGCACGCGATCGGCGAAGGCGTGCTCATGGTCGAGGTGATGGAGCCCAGCGACCTCGTCGTGCGCTGCGAGTTCGAACGCGAGGGCGTCGTGGTGCCCCCGGCCGGCCGCTTCATGGGCCGCGACCCGGAGTTCTGCTTCGGAATCTTCGACTACGCCTCGTACGCCCCGGCCGAGGTGCGCCGCCGCTCGCGGCTCGAACCCCGGCCGCTCGCCGCCGGCGCGTGCTGGAGCCGCGACCTCCTCGTCGGCCCCGACCACACGGCCTGCTTCGAGATCCAGCGTATCCACGGTTTCGGCCCGGCTCCGCTTCCCGCCGGCGGCCGCGCCACGCTCGTCGTCCAGACGGCCGGCTCCGCCTCGCTCGCCTGCGGGGCCCACAACGTGGCGCTCCGCTTCGGCGAGGCGTGTTTCGTGGCCGCCGAGGCCGGCCCGGTCTTCTGCCACCTCCACTCGCCATCCTCCGAGGTGCTCCTCTGCCGCCCGTCGTTCGCTCCATGACCGCCCCCTCCCCCGCGCCCTGGTGGCGCCAGTTCGATCGCCATCACTGGTTCGTGTTCTCGGTGGCCTCGCTCGCCTGGCTCTTCGACTCGCTCGACCAGCAACTCTTCAATCTCGCCCGCGACGGCGCCATGGAGCAGTTGCTCGGCGACCCGAAGCTCGCGACCGAGTACGGGCCGTACAGCACCTCGGTCTTCCTCGTGGGCTGGGCGGTGGGCGGCCTCACGCTCGGCGCGCTCGGCGACCGCTACGGGCGCGCGAAGATGCTCACGCTGTGCGTCCTCTTGTATTCGGTCTGCACCGGCCTGAGCGCGTTCGCCGGCGACTTCCTCCAGTTCGCCGCGTACCGCTTCATCACCGGGGTGGGCGTGGGCGGGGTGTTCGGCCTCGCGGTGGCGTTGATCGCCGACACCGTGCCCGAGACCACCCGCGCGCCCGCGCTCGCGTGGCTGCAGGGCCTCTCCCTCTGGGGCAACATCGTCGCCGGGGGCCTGGGCATCGGCATCGGGCTGCTCGCCGCCCACGGGGCGCTGCCGTGGGGCCTCGCGCCGTGGCAGGTGATGTTCCTCGTCGGAGCGTTGCCGGCGTTCCTGAGCCTGTTGGTCTTCCGTCGCCTGCACGAGCCCGCGCGCTGGCTCGAGGCCCGCGCGGCCGGGGCGAAACGGGGCGTGAAGTTTGGTTCCTACGCCGCGCTTCTCTCGCACCCACGGTGGCGCCGGCACGCCTGGCTCGGCCTGCTGCTCTGCGGCGCCGGCATCATCGGGCTGTGGGGCCTGGGCAACTTCCACCCCAAGATCGTCCGCTCGATCGTCGACGAACACCTCGCCGCCGCCGGCCTCACCGCCGCCGAGCTCGCCAGCCGCAAGGCCGTCTGGTCCTCGCTCGCCCTGATCCTCCAGAACCTCGGCGGCTTCTTCGGGATGATGATGCTCGCCCGTGTCGCCGCGAAGTTCGGACGCCGCCGGGCCTTCGCCCTCGGCCTGATCCTCTCCTTCCTCACCACGGTGCTCGTCTTCACCTCGCTGCGGCGCCTCTCCGATGTCTACTGGATGATCCCGCTCATGGGCTTCGGTCAGCTCTCGGTCTTCTGCGTCTACGCGATCTACCTCCCCGAACTGTTCCCCACCAGTCTGCGCAGCACCGGCACAAGCTTCTGCTACAACTTCGGCCGGCTCTTCGCCGCCACCGCGCCGTTCACCATCGGGGTCGTGACCCGCCACCTCGGCGGCGACATCGAGGGCTTTCGTACCGCCGGTGTCTTGACGTCTTTCATCCTCCTGCTCGGCCTGCTCGCGCTGCCGTTCCTGCCCGAGACCCGCGACACCGGGCTGCCGGAGGACGACTGACGCGCCACCGCGCGGGCCCGAAGCGGGCATGGCTTTCCCGCCTGGCCACTTAGCGGCATGGATGAATCGCGCAGTGCACGCACAAAGCGCAGGCCAGACGGGAGGGCGTAGCCTCGGGATGCGCGCGAAGGTTGGGAGAACCGTCGCGCGAGCGGTCAGGATTCGACTGCTCGTCCCGCAGCGTCGGTCGCC
This sequence comes from Verrucomicrobiota bacterium, assembly GCA_023446735.1. Taxonomy (GTDB): domain Bacteria; phylum Verrucomicrobiota; class Verrucomicrobiia; order Opitutales; family Opitutaceae; genus CAJCBL01. Next base: position 38,421 of record JAEXPQ010000346.1, on the reverse strand, counting down.
GACACGGGAGCATTCACCGCCCCGTCATCGAGCCGGCAGAGGAAATCCACCCGGCCCGGACAGATGCCCAACAGGATGCGCCGGTCGCCATAGGCGGCGACGGCCAGAAACTGTTTGTTGCCGATCGGGCGGGTTTCCTCGATCGAAAGCCGCTGCGCGGCCGCCGGCCGGGAACGGGGGCCGAGCTGGCCTCGTTTGAGCAGGTACAGGCCGGCGCCACCGAGAATCGCGATCACCCCGAGCACGCCCCAGACCGACGAGGACTCGCCGGACACCCCCCTGGTCTGGGCCTCGGGCGCGTTGCGCGGGTAGATGACGCCCTCGGAGCCGACCGCCGCCGCCGTCGGTTCGGCTCCGGCGACCGACGCGAGCGAAACCGCGCCCAAGCCGAGCACGAGGAGCAGAACCCGGAGGGAGTGCGGGGCGCAGGTCATGGCTCAGCGGGCGGCGCCGACGAGTTCGGTGATCTTGATACCGAAGTTATCTTCCACGACGACGACTTCGCCGAACGCGATGAGCTTGTCGTTCACGTAGAGGCCCACCGGGTCGTTGGCGGCCTGATTGAGCTGGATGACGGATCCGGGTTGGAGCTCCATGACCTCGCGCATCGGCAACTGGCTGCTGCCGAGCTGGACGGTGATCTTCACCTTGACGTCGAGAAGGATGTCGAGATTGCGGTCTTCCATGGGGAAAGGGATCAACGTTTCGTGGCACGATCCTGTTGTTCGATACGCCCGGTGAGTTCGACGGCCACCTTGCCGTCCTCCTGCCCCGCGCGGCCGACGAACTTCGCCGTGCCTGCGAGCGAGACCCGGGCCTTGTCGATGATGTCGCGCGGCAACTCGACCACATCGCCGACCCGGAGCAGGGAGATTTCCCGCGCGGTGAGCTCGAAGGCCTCCCATTCCGCGCGGACCGGAACCGTGATCCCGTCGTAGGAGGCCAGCCAGGCGGCCTTCTTCTCGATCTGGGAAATCTCGGTCTCTTTCTGGCGCCGGGCCTGCATCTTCTTCACCACGGGTTCGATCGTGTAGTAGGGCACTCCGATCTGGATCTGCTCCGAGCAGTCACCGAGTGCGGCCTCGAGCGCGAGCACGAGAACGATGGCGTTCTTCGGGGAAGTCTGGAGAAAACGTCCGCTATTCTCGTGCCCGATGATCAGCGGCCGCAACTCCTGCTCCACCCGCCACTGGTTGCACCATTCCTCCAGCAGGATCATCAGGACGTCCTCGATGAGCGCGACCTCGATCTCCGTGAGGTAGCGCTCCGCTTTGATGGAATGGCCGCGGCCCCCGAGCATCCGGTCGGCGATGGTGAGCGCGAGCCGCGGATTGACATCGATGATACCGACGCCGAGCAGCGGCTCGGCCTTGAAGAGGGAAATGTGGGTCGGGCTGGGCAGGCTCTCCGTGAACTTCTCGTAGGTGAGCGTCGTGAGCCTCGCCATCTTCAGCGAGAACTCCATGCGCAGAAAGAGCGAGAGACGGGCGCCGAGGTAACGGATGAAGTCCTCGTGCAGCATGCGCAGGCGCCGCAGTTCGACCTCCGTGAGAAACACGGGATTGCGGAAGTCGTAGGCGTCGATCTTGAGCCCTTCCAGCGTCGTGAAGCGGCTCCCATCATATCGAAATACCTTATACTCCGGCGCCTTCAGCGTCTCGGCCAATAGCTTGTCGATCTCGGACTGGTCGAGAATCTCGGCGGGTTTCTTCTGTTTGTCGTCGGCCACGGGAGGTGGGGGTTGCTGCGTTGGGGACGAACAACGGCGCGCTTACTGCACCACGAAATCGGAGAAGTAGATCTGCTCCACGACGCGCACGCCGATGACCTCGTTGTAGGCGGAGATCAGGCGCGCGCGGATGAGGTTGCGCGAGCCGACCTCCTCCAGGTCGGCCAGCGTGAGCGAGCCGAGCGTGTTGAGGGTGGCATCGAGCAACTGGGGCTGCCGTTCCTCGAACAGCTCCTTGATGTTGTCCTTGCCGGTGACGAGGAACGAAGTCTTCAGGTAGCGCGTCCCCATCGTCCCGGACAGATTGACCACGACATTGTCGAACTTGTAGCTGCCGGCGGGACTTTCAGCCGCCGCCGCGCCATGGCCCCCCTTCTTCGCTTCCGGTTTCTTGCCCTCGGGCTTGGCTTCGGCCTTCGTCTCCGGCTTGGGGGCCGGACCATGGGCGTCGGTGGCCGGAGCGCCGTGTTCCCCCGCGGGCAACGCCGCGACCAACTGGCTCTTGAAGCGCGGCAGCAGGACGAACTCCGCGACGACCCACGAGATGATCGGGGCCAGCACCAGCGCGATGATGAGCGGAAGGAAGCCGGCCACACCGCCGCCTTTCGGGGCGGCATCGCCGGCCGCAGCCGCGGGCGCGGCTGCCTCCGGTTTCTCGGTCTTTTCGGCGGCCATGGCGAGGGGGCGGAATTACCGCTTCAGGTTGACGATATCCTGCAGGATCTCGTCGGAGGTGGTGATCAGCTTCGATGCCGCCTGGAAGGCGCGTTGGGTGGTGATCATGTTCGCGAACTCCTCGGTCAGATCGACGTTGGCCAACTCGAGGGAGCCGGAGATCACGCGACCGTTGCCGTTCTGGGCGGCTTGCAGCGGGGTGTAATCGGTGAGACCGATCGATTGCGTGCCGGCCAGGCGCGCGGCCGGCCAGTCCTCGGTGGGACCGGCGTCCGCGATGCCGCTGTAGAGGTTGTTGCCCTCCTTCACCAGCGCGGCCGAGTCGTTGAAACGCTGCAAAAGGATCTGGCCGCGGCGGAACGAGGTGCCGTCGCTGAGGAAGACGTTGATGTTGCCGCCCTGGTCGATCTGGAAGGTCTCAAGGCGCACCGGCGAGGCCGCTCCGGTGTTGGTGGTGATGCGCACGTCGCGCAGGTTCGCCGTGTCGAGCGAGACGGAGGTCGGATCGAAGTCGAGGCTGGCCTCGGTGGCGTCGTCCAAGCCCAGGCCCTGGACCCGGAAACCGGTGTTCGTCACGAGGTAGCCCTGGTCGTCCACGCGGAAATCGCCGGCACGGGTCACGTACTCGATGCCCTGCAGCGTGTCGCGTACCCGGAAAAATCCCTCACCGGAGATGCCGAGGTCGGAGAGACCGCCCGTGGTCTGCAAGGGCCCCTGAGTGAACTGGGTCTTGATCGTGGCGATCTTCGATCCCGTGCCGATCTGCTGCGTGATCGCATTCGACCCGAGTGTCGAATTCGAATTTCCGGTACCACGTTGCAGCGTGTTCGAGAACGTGTCCTCGAAACGGGTCTTCGCGCCCTTGTAGCCGACGGTGTTGATGTTGGAGATGTTGTTGCCGATGACTTCGATGCCGCGAACGAACGAACGCATCGCGCCGACGCCGGAGGTAAGTGATCCAATCATGGTGTCTCCTCTATTGGGGGTTGGTTTGTCGCAAAGTGGTGGGGGCCGGGCGGCGCGTCAGCCGGCGGCAGCGGGAACCGCGGTCTCGTCCTCGGCGGCCACGGCGGGCGCCTCGGTGCGGACCTCGGTCACGTCGGACGGGTTGAAGACCTTGTCGCCGATGCGGATGATCGAGACGCCGTCTTCGTCGTACCCGACCGAGGTCACGACGCCCGAGGTCGTCGCATCGTCCTTGGTGACGGTGACGTACTTCCCGAGCATGTTCTGGGCGCTCACGAAATCTTGGCTGACAATGAAGGACTTCAACGAAGTCACGAGGTCCCCCATCTGCTCGACGGAGGAGAAGGTGGACATCTGCGCGATCATTTCGGTGTCCTTCTGCGGTTCCAACGGGTTCTGGTTCGCCATCTGCGTGGCGAGGAGCTTGAGGAAATCACTCTGATCGAGCGTCTTTTTCACCTGGCGGGTGAAACCCGGGAGCTTGGCCAACTCCTCCGCCTTGTCCGGATCGCTGGCGGTCGGAATCGGGGAAACGGTAGATACGGTGCTCATGGTGGTGTTGGTTCAGGCCCAGGCGCTGAGGTTTCGTCTTTCCACCGCGACCGCCGGCAAGGGCGGCGCCTCGCGATCGGACTTCGCTCCGGTGGTGCCGCGGTTGCCCATGGCTGCACCGGTTGCGGTGATCGCCCGATTGCCGGAGAACTCCTCGAGAAGTTCGAAGGACCGGCCCTGCCCTCGCGCCGACTGCCGCTGCTGGTGCTCGAAGCCAAAGGCATTCTGGCCGGCCGACTGCCCGGGCTGATCGTGGCGCTGCTCGAAGCTGGCCTCGCCGAACTTCAATCCCTTCTCGGCCATGCGTGGCGCGACGTGTTCCCATTCATGTGACAACGCCTGCTGCATCTCGTTGGTTTGGGTGACGAAGCGCGCATGAAGCACGCCGTCGCTCCAACGCAGGTGGATGCGCAGACTCTCGTCGCTCCCGGTCTGGACGCGCAGTTCGAGGTGGTTGCGGCCGGCCTCCTGCATCTTCTCCGCGGCTTCGATCGTTTCGCGCACCACGACCGCGGCCTGCGAACGGGCCACACTCGATTCCGCCGACGGCCGACTCGCCGAAGGCGTCGCCACCGTCGCGGCCGGCTCGGAGACTCCGAGCGTGCCAGCGGTGGTGGGAGGCAAAACGGGTGCGTGGGCAGTCATTGGTTTGGACTCTTCTGCAACACCTGTGCCAACCCCGTCCGGCGCCGCCCTTAGTGACTTCCCGTCATGCTCTTGCATCTTGTTTCCACCGACCAGACTTGGATTGGGCACGGCGTGCCGTGCGGCGCGCCCCTTTTCGCCGGCAAGAACTTCCCCTCTCCCAACCGGGCGCTCCACGATCGGACTCGCCGAAGATTCCGGGGCCGCCACAGCCGGGTTGCGGTTCGCCTGGTCAAACGGCTTCGGCATGCCCTCCGGCCCCGGCTCTCCACGACGAACGTCCGGCGCCATCGCCACGATCTCCCGCGCGCCGCTCACCCGCGGCGCGGAGTCGAAGCCGAGCACGGGTTCGCCGGAAGGCGTCACCGGATCTCCAGCCGCGGGCGCGGGGGCCGAAACCGATCTTCCGATACGAACCGGCGGATTCTCGACCATCATCTGGGGAAGGGTCGGTACCGCTGCGACAGGGCTGGACCGCGTGGCGGCCGGGACCGCGGGAAGCGAAGGCGGCGCGGATTCCTTGGCCGGCACCTTGCTCGGTTCGGCCGGAACTGCGACCGCACGGAGCCCTTGCGCGTTCGCGCGAAGGCGGGAGACTCGAGTCGTCGGCTGGGCCGCGCCCGGGGATTCGCCCCCGACCGCCACGCCGGCCTGCGACGAAGCGAGAGCGATCGCGGGAGCCAGACCGTCGGCGAGCCGCGCCGCGACCTTGACGGCCTGTTCGGTCGCCGTGCGCACCGGGGCCGCTTCGACGGAAGTTGTGGACGGGGGGATCGTGCGGGAGGCGCCGGCATTGACCGGGGCGCGCGCCGCCACCTCGAGCGAAAGACGGGCACCCGGAACAGCCGGTACCCCAGCCTGCCCTGGTTCCGTCGCGCTGGCCGGATCCCCCACTTCGGCCGCAGACCAGCCGAGACGGACGCCGGTCGCGGCAGTGCGTCGATCGGCGGGCGAAGCGCCGAGAACGGGACCGCCTTCGGAACCGCCCACCATCATGGGTTCGGCCACCCGCCGTGCGCCGCTCTCTCCGGTCCGATCTCCCGTCGGAGCGGGCGCCACGAGGCGTTGCTCGGGAGCTAGACTCTCCGAAACGGGCACCGGCGAGTCCCCGACCTTCGGGGCTACGTCCGGTACGGCAGTTCCGATCCGCTCGTCACGAACGGTTGAAGACATTCGCTCGTCGGCGCGCGGGATCGCGATGCGAATCGCTGGATATGGCGCCGCGGGAGCATCCTCGGCCGAGGCCGCCGGCGCGGCCATGGCCCCGGCAACCGATGCCGCGGGGTCCTTCGTTGTTCCGAGACCGCCCTTGCCCGCCTCGGCGGAGGAGAAAGCCTGGGACGACGCGACCAGCGGTCGACCAGCCGCGCTCGCAGTTTCGCTCACACCGGACCACGGCGGCCGAGGACCGGCTTGCCGTTGTGCGGTGGCCACGGGGGCGGCCGGATCGGTCGTCGCCGTCGCCGCGGGAGTGGCATCGGGGGCCTCATCGACGGAAGCCGCCGCTTCGCCCACCGTCGCCGCCGTGCCCACGGGCTCATTTGCCGCGACTTCGCGCAACGGACGCGGATTGAACTGGTCCGGTCGAACGAGCGCCGGCCGTACCGAGGCAAGTCGTTCGACCGCCTTCGCGCCCGGCGTTGGCGGCAGCTTCGGCCGGAGCGCGACCTCCCCGTCGGGCACCACTCCGGCCTGAGCGGGCTCGTCGCTCGCCGACTGCTCGCCGCCCGATACCTCCGTTACGGGTGCGGTCGACCACACCACCGGCGCATCCGGGGCCACCACGGCAGGAAGTTCCGGCGAGAACGTCGGCGGCGTCGCGGCCGCCGCAGAATCGTCCGCCCCACTAGACTCCGGCACCTCGGCCGGGGGCGGCGGCGCTTCCCACGGACCGGACTCCTGCACGGCCGGCGCGTCCGGAGCGGCCGGGGGGGGCGTGCCGACACTGGAGTCGAGCAAGGCGGCGAAGGACTCGGAGGGGCGGCCGGTGGCAGAGGGAACGGCCGCAGGAGCGGGCGCTGCTACCGGGACGGAAGGAGGCGGAGCGAAAAATGTGACCTGCATGGGACACCTCTGACGGGGAATGAGCCACACCGAAGGCGCGTGGCGGGTTGGCCACCGGGGGCGGATCTCACGATCCGGCCTGGGGCTTGGTCGCTTTCATCAGCCGCAGACGCTCGGAGAGCGCCGCGGCACGGAGTGCCTGGTTGTTCTTCTCGCTCTTGTCCTTCGACATTTCTTCGAAGATCGGGCCGAGGGTATCGGCCTTCATCAGTGAGAGTATTTTCACCACAGTGCCATCGTCCATCTCCGAGAAGATGGAGACCGCGGCCTTGGGCGTGAGATTCGAGTAGGTCTGCGCCAGGCTCTTGAGGTTCTTCATCTCGTCGACCCCGACCGCCGTGAGCAACTGGCTGATTTCCGCGCGTTGCGCCTCGATCTCCTTGCGGGTACGGGCGAGCTCGGCCGCCTCGGCCGCGAGGCGGGACTCGCGTTGCACGACCAACTGCTCGCGTTCGCGCAGGCCGTCGCGCTGGTCCTTGAGCTCCTTGGCGAGCTTCTCGATCTCCGGCGTCCACATGTCCCACGGCGCGCGGGTCGCCCGTGGGCGCACCGCCTCCGCCGCCTCGGTACCCGCCACCTGGGCCAGGGATTGGACGATCGCGGGAGCGCTTTGCAGCACGAGAAAGACACTCACCGCCGGCTGAAGCAGGACGATCAGCACCGCGGCGAACCAGGGTTTGGTGAGCAGGTTCATGACTCGGGAAAGAGACCGCCCCGCGGCAACCGGTCGTCGAGCTGTCGTTGTTCGAAGCGGACAAGTTCAGTCTGGAAACGTTCGCGGGCCTTGGTCCGCAGCTTCTCCACCAGGCGGACCTGGAGATGGGCGTCGATCCACTGCCGGCGGGCGGACTCCTGCTCGCGCTCCGCCTGCACCAACGCGTCGCCCGCGGCCTTCTCCTCCACCAGCTCGCGGTGGTAGGCCTGCATGAAGGACGCCTGCATGGCGCCCGGCAGCCCCGTGGCCCGCCGCACGATCAGCGACTCCACGAACTGCGCCACGCGCATGCGCTGGTCGGCCAACGCCTCGTCGCACGCCACCACGCGGCGGTTGGCGCTCGAGAACGCCTCGCTGGCCCGCATCTCCTGAAGATTGCGGAGGGTCGCGACCGGCTCGAGAGGAAAGCGGAACTTTTTCATCCGACGATGCGTTTGAGCGCGCCGAAGGCGTCGCTGCGTTTGGCGAATTCGTCCACGCCCTGCCGCAGGAAACGCGTGAGCGGCTCCCGCAGCTCGATCGCGCGATCAACGACCGGGTTGGAGTTCTTCGGGTAGGCGCCGATGGTGATGAGGTCCTCGTTGCGCCGGTACACGGCGAGCGCCTCGCGGGCCTTGGCGACGGTATCAAGCTCCGGCGGCGTGCAGATGTCGCGACTCAGGCGCGACACGCTGTCCAGCACGTCGATCGCGGGATAGTGGTTGGAGTTCGCCAGCGCGCGGGAAAGGACGATGTGGCCGTCGAGGATGCCGCGCACGGCGTCGGCGATCGGCTCGTTCATGTCGTCGCCCTCGACCAGCACCGTGTACAGCGCGGTGATCGCCCCGCGTTCGCTGGTGCCGGCGCGTTCGAGCAGCCGCGGCAGGAGCGAGAACACCGAGGGAGTGTAGCCGCGCGTGGCGGGCGGCTCCCCGACCGCGAGGCCGATCTCGCGCTGCGCCATCGCGAAGCGGGTCACGGAGTCGAGCAGCAGCAGCACGCTCTTGCCCTGCTCACGGTAGGCCTCGGCGATGGCCGTGGCCGTGAAGGCGCTGCGCACCCGCAGCGGGGCCGGCTGGTCGGAGGTCGCGACGACGATCACCGAGCGCGCCAAACCGGCCGCGCCCAGGTCCTTCTCGAGGAACTCGCGGACCTCGCGTCCGCGTTCGCCGACCAGGCCGACGACGACAATGTCCGCCTGCACGCCGCGCGCCATCATGCCGAGCAGGGTCGACTTGCCGACGCCCGACCCCGCGAACAAGCCCACGCGTTGGCCGCGGCCGAGGGGAATGAAACTGTCCACCGCCCGAATCCCGGTGGGGATGGCGTCCTTGATGCGCTCGCGCCGCAACGCGTTCGGGCGGGCCGCGCTCGTGGGCACCACGGCCGGCAGGAAACGGCCGCCATCGATCGGACGTCCAAGGCCGTCAAGCACGCGGCCGAGCAGGTTCGCCCCCGGTTCGGGCAACAAGGGCCGCTCTCCGGCCACCACCTTGCACCCCGCGTGCAGGCCCTCCATGTCGCCCAACGGCATCAACAGCACCGTGTGATGCCGGAAGCCGACGACCTCGGCCTGCAACGTCGAGCCGTCGCGCTCCGACTTGATCAGGCAGATGTCGCCGAGACCGACATTCGGCCCATCGGCCTCGACGATCAGTCCCGCGACTCCGGTCACACGGCCCGCACGCTCGACGGGAACCGTACGCTGGATGCGGGCGGTCAGGTCGTGGACGAAAGGTTCGAGGTTGTTGCTCACGTGGTGCGGGGGCTGGGCGGGAGAGAGGCTTCAGGCATGGGCCAGGCTGTCCTGGAGGGCGCGCAAGCGGGTCGTGCCGCGCGCGTCGACGACGCCGAACCGGCTGCGCACGAGGCAGTCGCCGGAATGGAGATTGGGATCGACGGTGATCTTCAGGCCGGGGAACTCGGCCAACCACCCGGGGTTGAGCGTCTCCAACAGCTGGGCATCGCGCGCGGAGATCGCCAGCTCCAGTCCGGAAGTTTCGGGGAAGAGCTCGTCGAGCGCCTCGCGGCAGATCCGGGCCACCGTCTCCACCGGCGGTTCCCAGCCGGCGAGCAGGCGTCGCCCGATCTCGACGGCGAGCTCGGGCAGGGCCGCGCGCACCTGGTCGCCGAGCCGGTTCTCGGCCTGGCGCAGCGCCTCGAAGAGACTCTCGTTGAGCTGCTGCACCTCGGACCGCATCTCGACCATCTGCGCGTCGGCGAAGCGCCGCGTATCCTCGGCACCCTCGCGCCGCGCCTGCTCGCGCAGGTCGAGCAGCTCGGCCTCGGTGAGGTTGCGGGACCGGGCCCGGACCACCGCGGTGGCGCCGTGCAGCGGGCGATCGAAGACGACGAGTTTAGACAACGACATTGGATTCCTGGGCTTCGAGGCTGATCTCGCCCTCCTCCTCGAGGCGGCGAACCACCTGGATGATGGCGTCCTGGGCCTGCTCGACATCGCGCAGGCGCACCGGTCCGAGCATCGAGATCTCCTCCTTGAGGCTCTCGGCCGCGCGCTTGGAGATGGCCTGGTAGATCTTGTTCCGGAGGCTTTCGCTGGCCGACTTCATCGACACCGCGAGGTTCGACGAGTCCACCTCGCGCATGATGCGTTGCAGATCCTGCACGCTCATCCGGTTGAGGTCCTCGAAGCCGAACATCTTCTTGCGCACGGCGGCGCCGAGCGTGGCGTTGCGCTCCTCGATCTTCGCGAGCAGCGACTTCGAGACATCCTTGTCGAGCGCGTTGAGCACGTCGGCCACCGAACGCACGCCACCGCTGCGGTGGAAGGTCGGCCGGGCCTTCACGTCGAAATGCTTGCCGAGGCTGCGCACGACCTTGCCCACAAGCTCGAGCGAAGTGCTCTCGATGGTGCCGAGGCGTTCGACCACCTCCTCGCGCATCTCGGGGCTGAGCATCGTCAGAATCTCTGCGGCCTTGGGGGTCTCCAGGTACGAGAGGATGAAGGCGATCGTCTGGGGCTGCTCGCTCTTGATGAGGTTGCAGATCTGGCGCCCTTCCATCTCCGCGATGTCCTTGATGACATCGATCGAGGTGCCGCTCGGTCCGACGCGCCCCATGATGGAGGCGGCCTTGAAATCGCCCTTGGCGAGCTCGAGCGTGCGTTGCGCGTACGGCGTGCCGCCCAGCACCCCCTTGGTGCTCTCGAGGATGACGCCGCTGAACTCCCGGATCGACGCCTCCTGGTGTTCGACGGGAATGAGGCCGAGCTGCGTCATCTCCTTGGTGACGGCCTCGACGGTGTTGTCGTCGAAATGCTTCATCAGCTCCGCGGCGGAGTCCGGACCGATGGTCACGAGGAAGATCGCGAGCTTCTTCACCCGCGAGAACTTCTCGTAGTCCTGGATCGGAGCGGTGCCGGCGGCGCCTTCGGCGGTGGTGGAAGCGGTGGCGGCCATGGCTCAACTTTGCTTGTTGATCGCAACCCAGTCGCGCAGCGCCGTACCGACATTGGTCGGCTTCTGGCGGATGAGTTCGTTGATCAGTTCGGGAGTTACGGTACCCGGAGCTCCGGTAAGTGCACGCTGCTCGGAGGCGGGCAGTTCGCGCAGCAGTTCCACCGGGACGGCCTCCGCCTTCTCGCGGCCGAGACGCCGCATGAAATAGAGGATCAACAGACCGGCCGCGACGATCGGCAGGAAGCGCACCCCCATGTCGATGTAGGGCTGGAGCTTGTTCTGCTGGCGGATCTGCTCGGCTTGGGCCGCGAGCGGCTCGGCGGCGAAGGCCACCTCTTGGAGGGCGACCACGGATTCGGCGGTCTGGCCGGCCGCGAGCTTCACGCCGAGGGCGTTGAGGACGAGCTGCCGGATCGTGGCGAGCTCCTCGGGTGAGCGCGGCTGGGGTTGGGGCGCGGCGGCATCGCCGCCGACCCGCTGGTTCAGGAACACGGCGGCGGTCACCGAGCGGATCGCGCCGGGGTTGCGGGTGATCGACGTGCGCGTGGTGTTGATCTCGTAGCTAGTCGTGCGGTTCTTGCGGTTCTGTTCGGTGCGGTTCAACGGATTGGCCCCGGCCGCGCCGCCGGTGGCCGCCGCCTCGGCCGGCACGTTCGCGGCGGTGCCGACCGCCCCGCCGCCGGTCGCCTCGGCCGTGCTGCTGACGTCCTCCGTGGAAGTCTGGGAACGCACCACCTGTCCCTCGGGATCGAATTTCTCCTCGGCGATCGTCGTGGCATCGGTGTCGACCTCGGCCGAGACGCGCACAACCGCGTTGCCCGCACCGACCGCGGCCGCGAGCATCGTCTCCACCTTCCGGGCGAAATAGTCCTCCAGGTTCTGCCGGTACTTGATCTGGCTCGAGGCGGTGGAGAGCAGCGGATCGGTCTTCAGGTCCTCGGACAGCACCCGTCCCCGATTATCGACCACGGCCACCGCGTCGGGCAGGAGCCCCTGGACGGCGTTGGAGACGAGGTGGCGGATCGCGTTGACCTGCTCGGCGCCGATCCGGCCTCCGCCCAGGTCCACGAAGACCGAGGCGCTGGGCTTGATCGACTGGTCGACGAGCAGCAGCCGGTTCTCCGGCTGCACGATCAGGACGCGCGCGCCGCGCACGCCCTCGAGCTGGGCGATGGTGCGGGCCAGCTCGCCTTGCAGCGCGCGGGCGTAGTTCGTGCGTTGCACAAAATCCGATACACCGAAATTGCCCTTGTCGAAGATCTCGAACCCGACGCCCTCCCCGCTCGGCAGCCCCTTGCCGGCCAGATCCATCCGTAGGCGGTGGACCTGCTCGGCCGGCACGAACACCGCGCCGCCGCCCGCCTCGATGCGATGCGGAATGTTGTTCGTCTGCAGATAGCTGATGACCGCCGACTGATCCTTCTCGCCGAGCCGACCGTAGAGCAGCTGGTAGTCGGGACGGCGAGACCAGCTGACCAGGGCGGCGAGACCGGCGACGACCACCATCGCGGCGATCGCGAGGGAGACCCGTTGGTTGGCGCCCAGATGGCCCCAAAGTGCGAGGAGGGATTGGAGGACGTTCTTCATGCGGGGAGACGAAATCGTCGGTTAGGCGCCGCGGCTCACACGGGCATGCGCATCAGCTCCTGGTAGGATTCCACGAGTTTGTTGCGCACCTCCACCATCAGCCCGAGCGCCAGCGAAGACTCCTGCAGCGAAATCATCGCGCTGTGCAGCTGGTCGGACTGCCCGAGCATCACCTGCTGGGTCTGGGCGGCGGCGGCCTGCCGCGTGGAGTCGACCTCGTCGACCAGCTTCGTGAACAAACTGCCGAACTGGTGGGCACCGCCGAGTTCGTTCGTCTTGGTCGTGGTTTCCGGCCGGAAGGCGCGGTCGCCCCGGGCCGGCGCGACCGCCGGCTGAGCGGTGGGAACATTGAACGAACCGATCGGGCTGATCATGGGGAAAGGGATTGGGGTTCAGTCGACGATTAGCGGCCGATGTCGAGCGTGCGCGTGACCATCTCGCGGCCGGCCTTCACCACCGAAAGGTTCGCCTCGTATGCGCGGGTGGCGGAGATCAGATCCACCATCTCCATCGCCATGTTGACATTGGGCAGGCGCACAAAGCCGTTCGCATCCGCATCCGGGTGGGAGGGATTATGCACCTGCGGCCCCAGCCGCGGATCAGCGGTCACGTTGGCCACTTTCACCCCGCGCAACGCCGGCCCGGCCACGCCCTCGCCCAAATGCTTGATCAGGGCGGTCTCGAACGAGACGACCTGGCGCGCGTAGGGTTTGCCGTTGGCCCCGCGGGTGGTCTGCGCGTTGGCGATGTTCTGCGCGATGATATCGAGCCGAGTCCGCTGCGACTGAAGGCCGCCGGATGCCGCTTCGATGCCGGGGATGAAGTCCATGGGATGATCGGGGTTGGACGTGCGAAAGATGGGGGCGGCGGTGGCCTCAGCCGGCGTTCCGGCCCGTGATCGCCAAGCGCAGGCTGCGGATGTTGCTGGAAACGATCTGCGTGAGAAAGTTGAACTCCGTATTGTTGCGCCCGAGTTCGAGCAGCTCCTTCTCGACCTCGACATTGTTCCCGTCGGGCCGCACCGCCTTGGCGGCGATGTCTTCGACCAGCTTCGGTTCCAGCGAACGCACCTCCGCCGCGCCGCCGCGCGCGAGCGCCGAGCGCAGTTGCAGGGCGAAAGTGGGAGCGACGTCGACGCGCTTGTATCCGGGAGTCTCCGCGTTGGCGATGTTGGCCGCGATCGCCTGATGCCGCAGAACCTTCGCATCCATCATCTGGCGAGCGATCTGGTAGTTCGGGCTGTTGAAAAGCGCGTCGATCATGCGAGGCTGCCGATAGCAATGCCGGTGCCAACGGAGCGGCAAGCACTCCATCCACTTCACTACCAGTCGATTACCTACTCTTTCACCCTCCCGACCCGGGCCGAAATCGCCGCTCGTTTCGGAGGCGGCATTTTTTGCCGAACTCAACCGCCGGGCTCCCGGCGGCACCTCCGACCGTTTTGCGACGTTCCTGCATCCCCACGCTTCATTCCACGGCGCTCACGCCGATAACGAAGGCACACCTTATGATTCGACGGGAGGACTACGAGTTCATCCGCACGCTGGTCTACGACTTCAGCCGCATCAATCTTGGCCCGGACAAGCAGGAGTTGGTGTCGGCTCGAATCGGGAAACGCCTGCGCGCCCTTAATCTGCCAACGATCACGGCGTACTGCGACCTGTTGCGGCGGCCGGAGGGAGAGGACGAGCTGAGCAATCTCATCGATGTCATCTCGACGAATCACACGTTCTTTTTCCGCGAACCCGCCCATTTCGACTTCCTCGAGAAACACGTCGTCCCCGAGTTCACCGCGGAGAAGTCCCCGCACCGGCGCAATCCCTTCCGCGTCTGGAGCTCGGCCAGCAGTTCGGGCGAGGAGGTCTATTCGATCGCCATCCTCCTCGCCGAGCTCGGTCTCCACAAACCGGGCTGGCAATGGCAACTCGAGGCCACCGACATCTCGACGCGCATCCTCAAGCGCGCCCGCGAGGCCATCTATCCGGAGGAAAGCGTCGCCAAGGTGAAGCCCGAGCTCATCAAGCGGTACTTCCAAAAAGGCCTCGGCCCCCAGGAGGGAAACTACCGCGTGAAGCCCGACCTCGCCAACCGCGTCACCTTCCGCCACCTCAACCTCCTCGGCCCCGCCTACCCCTTCACCGATCCGTTCCACGTCATTTTCTGCCGCAACGTGATGATCTACTTCGATCGACCGACCCAGGAGGAACTCGTCCGGCGATTGTCCGAGCGCCTGGTGCGCGGCGGCTACCTGATGGTGGGCCATTCCGAGAGCCTCACCGGTATCCATCATCCCTTGAAGATGGTCAAACCCGCCATCTACCAACTCCCCGCCTGAGTCCCGAGATGTCCGCCGAAGCCACCCGCAAGATCCGCGTCCTCGTTGTCGACGATTCGGCCACCGTGCGCCGCATGGTCACCGACGCCCTCAGCACCGACCCCGAGATCGAGGTCGTCGGGACTGCGATGGATCCGTACATCGCCAAGGACAAGATCCTCGCCCTCAAACCCGATGTGATCACCCTCGACCTGGAGATGCCGCGCATGGACGGGCTCACCTTCCTGCGGATCCTGATGGAGCGGCACCCGCTCCCCGTCGTGATCATGAGCTCGCTCACCCAACCGGGTTCCCTCAAGGCCATCGAGGCGATGCAACAGGGCGCCGTCGAAGTCCTCGGAAAACCGGGGACCTCGTATTCGATCGGCGACCTCGGCCCGCAACTCGTCCTGAAGGTCAAGGCCGCCGCCCAGGCGAAGCTCCGCCGTCCCTCCCCCAGTCCCGCGCCCGCCACCGCTCCCGCAGCCCCCTCCAACGTGCCCACTCCGGAAACCAAAGCCACCGCCGCACCGGTCTCGGCACCACCGCCGAGCGCCCCGGCTCGGCGCATCCTCACCGGCCGCGTGCCCGATCGTCCCCCGGTCGTCGGTGGACCGCCGCCCGGCTCGCGCAAGTTGATCCTGATCGGCGCCTCGACCGGAGGCACCGAGGCCATTCGCGAAGTGCTCCAGCGCCTCCCCGGCAACCTGCCCCCCATCGCGATCGTCCAGCATATCCCGCCCGCGTTCTCCAAAGCGTTCGCCGATCGTCTCAACGCCCTCTGTCAGATGGAAGTCCGCGAAGCCAAGGATGGCGACGAGTTGCGCCCGGGCTTGGCTCTCGTCGCCCCCGGTAACTTCCACCTCATGATCCAACGCCAAGGCGCCCGCTATCTGGCCCGCGTCACCGGCGGCCCCATGGTCTGGCACCAACGCCCGGCGGTCGACCTGCTCTTCAAGTCCGTCGTCGAAGGCGCCGCTCCCAACACCGTCGCCGTCCTCCTGACCGGCATGGGCAAGGACGGGGCCGAAGGCCTCCTCCAGTTGCGCCAGAAAGGGGCCCGCACCTTCGCCCAGAACGAGGAGACCTGCGTGGTCTACGGCATGCCGCGCGCGGCCCACGAGATCGGCGCCGCCGAGCGGATGGTCCCGTTGGACCGCATGCACGACGCCATCCTCGCGGCGCTCGCCCAGGTCGCGGACTAAACGGGCGCGCGTCGCGTTCCCCGCGACGCAAAACCACACCGCGCACTTCCCTTTTCCCGGAAAGCACACAACCTTTCGCGCGGATGAGCCCTTCGCACTCGTCGGTCGCCCCCCAAGCACCAGGCGCCGCCCACAGACCCGCATGCGAATTCACGCAGTTCCTGACCGACGCCCATGGCACGGTGGAGCGTTGCTGCGTGACCGGAACCGAAGCCTTGTGGGGTGAGCCCGAGCGGATCGTCGGGCGCAACCTCTTCGATCTTCTGCGGCGCACCCAACCCCGGTGGGACGCCCTGCTCCCGCTGCTCCCCGCCGAAGGGGCAGACAGCATCTTCCTCCCTTCGCCCCACGACCAGCTGCCGAGTTTCGGCTACCGTCTGCACCGGATGGCGCTGCCCATCGGCTTCGTCTTCACCATCACGCCGGAACTCGCCCCCGCCGCCGCGCTCGGCCAGGAAGGATTCGCCGGCTTGGCCCAGCGACCCGATTCCCTCGCCCAGTTGTTCCTCCGACACTGCCTGCTCGAGAGCCGGATGCACAGCTACCTCGTCAATTTCCCGGGCGTCGTCTTCAGCCGCCGCAGCGACCTCTCCTTCAACTACCTCGGACCGCGTTGCGAGGAGCTGATCGGGCTCTCCCCGGGCCTGCTGGCCAAGGACGGGCACGCCTTCGAGGAGGTGATCCACGAAGCGGATCGGGAAGCGTACGCCAAGGAGTCCGCCGCCCACGCCCACGGCCGCGCCTTCGCCCTCAACTACCGCATCCATCATTCGCGCACAGGCCAGGTCCGCCACATCATGGACCTGCGCAACCCGGCCCGCTCGGCGAGCGGCCTCCCCCTCGGCTGCGACGGCATGTGGCTCGACATCACCCGCCAGAAGGTCGCCGAACTGCGCCTGAACGAGAACGGCTGGAAGGAGACCTTGGCCGTCCTCACCAGCGGCCTCCTGCACGATTTCGGCAACCTCCTCTCGGGCATCTACTCGCTGAGCGAGCTCTACCACGCCCAGCTCGTCGCCGATCCGTCCATGGCCGAGGGCCTCGGCATGATCAAGGAGCACGCCCGCCAGGCGCAGGTCCTCGTGAAGAAGATCAGTTCGCTGAACCGCGACACCATCGGCCGCCGCAACTATTACTCGCTCAACCGTCTCACCCGCGAGCAGCTCGAACTCATCGGTCCGATCCTGCCCAAGGGCATCAAGCTCGGCACCGACTTCCCCCCCGACGAGATTCCGGTCTACCTCGACGAGGTCGCCTTCCGCCAGGCCCTCGTCAATTTCGCCATCAACGCCCGCGATGCCATGGGCACCCGCGGCGAGATCGCGATCCGGCTCGCCGCCCCGGCCCGGCGCGAGGATTTCGCCAACGCCACCTTCCGCAGCCCGCCGGACTGGAATCGCAAATACGCGGCGCTCGTTTTCGCCGACTCCGGCTGCGGCATCCCCGCCGACAAGCTCTCGAAGATCTTCGACCCGTTCTACACCACCAAACAGAGCGACCGCGGCACCGGCCTCGGCCTCTACACCGCCCAGCTCTTCGCCGAGAACGAGGGCGGCCACATCGGCGCCCGCAGCCGCCTGGGAGAAGGCACGGACATGATCCTGCTGCTCCCGATCGCCGCGCTCAACGACGACGGCTCGGCCGCGGACGATTCCTCCGGCCCCGCGTCCGCGGCGGTGGAAGAAGCCGCCAGCCGGCGCCCGTGCGTCCTGCTCCACACCCCGGGCCAGATGCCCTCGGCCCGGCTCGAGGAGGCCCTGCGCGCCCGCGACTGGGAGGTCCGCAACACCATTGCGTTCGAGGAGATCCGCGTTTTCCTCGCCGAGAAAGGCTCCGGCCTCGATCTTCTCTTCATCAACCAGCCCGAGGCGGACCCCGAACTCCCGCGCCTGATCGAACTCGTCCGCCAGGAACAGCCGCGCTTGCGTATCGCCCTCGAAATCACCGGCCAGAATCCCGACGAGATCCCCTCCGAGGTCCGTCGTCGCGTCGATGTCCTCCTCCGTCCGAACCGTCCCGAACGGGACCTGGTCGACGAACTCGCCCGCCACCTTCCGCCCCGATGAGCAGCCCCGTCTACACCAAACCGCCCATCCTCATCGTCGACGACGAGCCCATCGTCCTCGCCGCCCTCAAGGAGACCCTTCTCCGCGAGAGCTACGACGTGGTCGCCACCAACAGCCCCGCGCAGGCGCTCGACATCCTGCACCAACGGCAGTTCGCCGTCATCATCTCCGACCACCGCATGCCCGAGATGACCGGCCTGGAGTTCCTCGTGGAGGCGAAGAAGATCCAGCCGCAGACCTCGCGCATCCTCATCACCGCCGTCCTGTCGCTCCCCACGATCATCGACTCGATCAACAAGGGCGAAATCTTCCGCTTCCTCGCCAAGCCCTGGCTGCGCGAGGAGCTCACGGCGACCGTCAAGAACGCCGTCCAACGCTACGAGCTCGTCGCGCAGAACACCCAACTCCAGTCGGAGACCACCCAGCTCAACACCAAGCTGGCCGATGCCAACCGCGCCCTCGAGGCGCAGGTCCGCACCCTCGAGCAGCAGAAGATCGCCCTCGACCGCGCCAACCACTCGCTCGAGACCAACTTCGGCAAGTCCCTCGACCTGGTCTACCGCATCCTCAACACCTACGATCCGCTCCTCGGCAACCAGATCAAGGTCGTCACCGACATCTGCCGCAAGATGGCGGATACAACGCACTTTACCGCCGACGAGAAGCACGTCCTGCGCACCAGCGCCGCCCTCTGCGACATCGGCCTCATCGGCGTCTCCCGCGAGTTCCTTCGGGCCTACCGCACCGGCCAGCCGCTCGGCGACAACGAGCACACCATCATCCGCAACCATCCGATCTACGGCCAGGCGCTCGCCTCGTTCGTCGACGATCTCACCGCGGTCGGCGACACCATCCGCGCCCACCACGAACGCTGGGACGGCACCGGCTACCCGGACGGCCAGAAGGGCGAGAACATCCCCTGGACCGCGCGCTGCCTCGCGGTCGCCGTCGCCTACGTCGAATCCGGTCTCCCCAAGGAGCAGGCCATCGAGCAGATCCTGGCCCAGTCGGGCAGCGGCTTCGACCCCGAGGCCGTGCGCCTTTTCCTCAAGGTCACGCATCTCATCCAGCTACCGCGCCAGGTGAAGGAGATCATGCTCGAGGAGCTGAAGCCCGGCATGACGCTGGCAAACGGCATCTACAACCCGCACGGGTTGTTGCTCATCGGCGAAGGCCAGGAACTCACTCCGGCGACGATCGCCAAGATCCGGAACTACTCGCAGATGCACCAGATCAACCAGCAGCTGCTGGTGTACACCTGAGCCCCCGCCGGCGTGGCACCGACCGTGCGGCCGGCTCGCGTCCCGCCCTCGCCGGGCCGACCGGCGCCCTCCCCGCGTTCACGGCCGCGGCGCCTCCGCGCCGCTCAGGCGCGGGCCAACCACAGCCGTGCGGCCGCCTCGTTGGAGAAGACTTTCATCTCGAGATTACGGGTACGGTTGAGAGTCTTGAAGACCGTGGCGAGCGCCTCGCCCTCCTGTGTCGTCGCCACGATCGCCGCGCGGATCGGGTTGGGAATCTGCACTCGCCGCTGCAGCAGCGAGTACATGTAAGCCGCGATCGGCTGGAAGCTGTATCCGATGGTCCCCTCGAAGGTGTGGATCACATCCGGCGCGTACCCGAGCTCCCGCCCGACCCGCGGCATCGCCTCGCCGAAGGATTCGAGATCTTCCCGCGCGATGGTCCCATGCCACGCGACGTGCACGATCCGCCCTTCGATGGTGTAGGTGTAAGGCATAGGTGGGGGGGTACGCCGGATAGCGGTAGAATTGCCGCGCCGACCTTCGCCGGACAAGTGCGTTCTGCGCGCTCCGGTCGCGCACTGAGCGCGGTCCAGCGCGAACCGGTCCCCTGCGGCGGTCAACGCCTCCGCGGGAAGATGCGGATTTCCGTCGTAATCCTTCCCTCACGCGTCCCAGCCCAAGGTGGCACGCCGCCCGAAGGCCGCGCGGTTCAGGACCAAAGCGAAACCCACGCAGGCGAGCACCGTCAGCGCCATGAGGTGGAGGAAATGCACCGCGGCCGGCAGCGCCGGCAGGAGCGCGTGCAGCCGGGCCCAGCCGAAGGTGAGCGTCGCGTAGAGCGCGGCGCCGAAGACGACCGTCGCGATCACGGCACGCGCGTCGACGTTGCGGAAAAGCAGGCCCACGATGAACGCCGAGAGGATCGGCATGCTGAACAACCCGAGCACTTGCTGGATCAGCGCGATGATGCTCGTCGCATCCACGTACAGCGGCATGAGCACGATCGAGACCAACGCAAAGCCCACCGAGATCGCCGTGCCCAGCCGTACGATATGCCCGGCCGGGTTGATGTACCGCTGGTGGATGTCGCACACATAGAGCGCCGCCGAGGAGTTGAGCACGGAGTTGTAGCTCGACATCACCGCGGCGAACATCGCCGCCGCGAACGCGCCCGAGAGCCAGTGCGGCAGGATCGCGCCGACTAGGCGGCCGTAGCTGGCGTCGCCGATCGGCCCGAAGAGCTTGTAGGCGCAGAGCCCGGGAATCGCCGTCATCGCCGGCACGAGCGCCAGCCGGATCGCGAGCGCGTAGAACACGCCGCGTTTCGCCTCGCGCAGGTTGGGCGCCGCCAGGGCGCGCTGCGTGATCGTCTGGTTCGTGCTCCAGTAGAAGAGCTGGCTGAAGACCATGCCGGTGAGCAGCGTCGGCCACGGGATGGGATCGGAGGCCGTACCCATAAGCCGGAGTCGCTCCGCCGGGATTCCCGCGAAGCTCCAGCCGACCGCGTCGAGCCCGAGGAACACGAGGAGCAGCCCGAGCGTGAGCACGATCACGCCGCAATAGGTGTCCGAGATCGCCACGGCGCGCAGTCCGCCGAACACCGCGTAGGCCGCACCCACGACCGCCACCGCGATGCCGATCACGTAGATCGTGTCGAAGCCGCCCAGCGTGGGCCCGAGCGCGAACATGTTCTTCATGACCAGCGCGCTCGTGTAGAGCATCGCCGGCAAGAACAGGAAGACGTTCCCGACCAGGAAGACCACGGAGACCGTCGCCCGGATGTGCTTGTTGTTGTACCGCCGCTCAAGCAACTCAGTCACCGTCGTGCACTTGTAGCGGTAGTAAAGCGGGAGGAAGAGCGTGGCCAACAGCAGTAGCCCCACTGCTCCGGAAAGCTCCCACCAGACGATGTTCAGGCACTGCGCACCGTTCATGCCCACGAAGGTGTCGGTGCTGATGTTGGTGAGCGTGATCGAGCCGGCGATGAAGACCGCACTCAGGCCGCCGTTGGCGAGGAAGTAGTCGCGGGTGCTGTCGCTCGAGCGCACCGCGCGCCGGCAATGCAGCCAGGTCGCGAGGCCCACGAGGCCGTTGAGGATCACGAAGACGGAGAGCTGCACGATGGCGTCCGAACTCATAGGGGTGTGCCCGCCACGCAACACCTGCCCGGCTCGCTCGGCGAGTTCGTCCCGTTCGGACGGATCGAGCCGGCCGACGAAACGCCGACGCTTCGCCTCCGTCGAGGCTCGAGCCGCCCAGCCATCTCCTTCGTCGCAAGAGACCGCCGAGAGCAGCGCGCTGCGCCACCCCAGGCTCCGCCTCCCCGCACTATCGTCCGCTCACGATGTGGCACTCGCGGCAAACCCCTTTCGGAATCCCCGAGCGCCATTGGCGACGCAACTCTCGCATCTCCGGACCGCGCCATCGTGCGACCAAATCCCGCGGCGCGCCCAGAGAATGGTGCGGGTGCGGATGCAAACACGACAACACCGAGCCCCGATGGTCGATGCGCATCATGTCCCAAGGATAGCTGCACCGCGGCGCCAGCGTCGGCGCGGCCGCCTCTCCTATCACGAGCTCCGGGGGGAGATCGCAGCCCAGTCCGGCCTCCGCCGCGATCGCAACGGTCTCCGCCCGGACCCGCGTCCAAAGGGCGGATTTCGGGTCGGCGGCCAGCCCGATGGCGCCCCCTTCGAACAGAACGCCGAACGTCGCTCGTATGTGGGTACATCCGGCGGCCGCCGCCCATCGCGCCAAGCCCGGTAGCTCCGCCAGATTGGCGCTGAACAGCGTGACCGAGAGACCAAGACCGAACCGGGACTCCTCCGCCAGCGTCCGCCGCAACGCCGCCATATGCGCGATCGCCGCCTGGACCGTTCCGAGCTCGGCGCCCGCGCGCAGCGTCGCGAAGGTCTTCGCGTCGAGGGAGTCGATCGAGATCTCCAGATGGGAAAGCCAGGGTGCCAGCCGTCGGCCCAGATCGTCCGACAGCAGGCGCGTTCCGTTGGTCGTGAAGCTCAACCGGGTCCCGAACCGTTCGCAGGCCGCGAGCAATCGGTCGATGTGCCGGCACAGGGTCGGTTCCCCAACCAAGGAGATATTGACGTGGCGAGCGGTCGGAAACAGCCGGCGCACAATGCCGTCGAGCACCGACGCGGGCATGTCGCCCACCCACCCCTCTGTACCAATCATCTTATGACGATGACAAAACGGACAGCGCAGGTTGCAACGCGAGGTCGTGTCGAGCACCAGCCTCGACGGACGGGCCAACGGGGTATCAACTCCAAGCAGATACTCGCGCGCGCCCAGTTCGTCGTTGGCCTTCTTCCAAGCGGCCAGCGCCCGCCGTTCGAGCGCCGGCACCGCGCCCGCACAGCCCGAGAGACCGGCCCAGACGAGCCACCTCAGGCGCGCCCACCGCAGACCGCCCCGGGCGAGCCGGTCGATGTCGAGGCGCGAGCCCGCAACCTCCCCGTCGCACCCCGCTTCGTCGGCCTCGAACGCGACGACCAGCGCGGGACTGCCGCACTCCGAGAAGAACGCAACCTGCTGGGCGACCAAGTCGAGACGGAGCAGGTGGCGCCCTCCCTGCCTCGGTACGCAAAAGCGCACCACCAGGCATTCGCTCCCCCCCGGTGGAACCTCCTCGGCGGGGAGTGCCACGGTGCCGTGCAACCGGTCGTCGAGATACACCGCCAACTCGACCGCGCCGCGCGCGCCCCTCCGGCTTCGCCATGCCGTACGACCGGCGTTGTGCACCACCACCGGTAGTTCGCAGATCCCGCCACACGCCAACGGCCCGGGGAGCGCCGGCCGATCATAGCACACGGCGTACTCGGAGTTCGAAGTCACGGAGTTCACAATTGGTCCGGGATCTCCAGCATCGCCACCATGCGGTCTTCCCGCCACGCACGGGCCACGGTCGGCACCGCGCCCTCGAAGGCTTCCATCGTCCGGCGCAGCGCCGAATCGTCATGGGCGCGGCTGGGAAGCATGAAGCCCTTGAACGTGATCACCCCGCGCCGGAGCAACTCCTGCTGGATGAGCGTCCGCAACAGGACCTGCCGCTCGCCCTCCGGCTCGTGCGACCGGAGGGTCATGCGGAACGGCGGCCCGATCAGCTCCCCGGGAAAACCCGCCTGCCGACAGAGTGCGTTGACGTTTCGGCGCAACGTCTCGCCGAACTCCCATACGTGGGCGGCCACATCTTCCGTCCGATGGATCGCGAGGGCCGCCGCGGCCGCCGCCAGCGGACCAGTCTCCCCCTTGTACGTCGGAGTGTATTCGACTCGATGCAACGTCTGGCGAAAGACGTCGGCCCGGCCCACCACCGCCGAGAGCGCGTGCCCGCCGCCCAGGGCCTTGCCGAGGCAGGTGAGGTCCGGTGTGACGCCGTGTGCTCGTTGCGCGCTCCCTTGGCGATAGCGGAAGCCCGACATGATCTCGTCGAACACCAGCAGCGCGCCCGCCTCGCGAGTCAGTCGGGCGACCTCCCGCAAGTACTCGCCGCCGGCATCCCGCAGCGGTCCATTTAGCCCTTCGACCGGCGACGCCGGTTCGAGCATGACGGCCGCCACCGCCCCCGCGTGCGCCTGAAGGAGCGCTTGCAGGGCCGGGAGATCGAGATACGGGAACGGCAGGACCAGGGGCGACGTGCGGTCTGGCACGCTCGTCCGCCCGAAGCCGAGCCGCTCGGCGTACCAGTCCTGCCAGCCGTGATAGCCGCAGGCGAGAACCAGTGGGCGATTGGTGAACGCCCGCGCCATGCGCACGGCCAGGGTGCAGACATCGGAGCCGTTCTTCCCGAAAAGGACCATGTCGGCGCCGGGCAGCCACGCCGAGAGCGCCTCGGCCACTTCGATCTCACGCCGGTGCGCGAGCGTGACCATGTTCGCATCGCCGCTCGCCTTGCGCACCGCGCGACGGATACGCGGCTCGTCATACCCGAGCAGCGAGCACCCCCAGCCCATCACGTAGTCGACAAACTGCCGCCCCTCGACATCGCGCAGGATGCACCCGCGGGCGCTTTCCGCGAAGAGCGGATAGGCCGGCCGCCCCTCGTGGAGATGAACCCCGCCGCTCGGCAGGAAGAACCAGTAGTGGCGCGCCTTCGAGATCTCCCGCAGTTGCTCCGACCGCGTGCGCCGCCGTTCCTCGACGGAGACCGAGAGCCGCAGCGGAGGTGTACCGCGATCGGAGAACATGGTGACGCAATGCGTGACCATGTCGGCTCTCAACTCGTAGCGCCCGGGCGAGGCGGGGGCCGTGACGGCGACGGCGATCGTCGTGGTCTCGCCCGGCGCCACATCGTGGCGCATCGAGCGTCCGGTGTCCTGGTGTTGGTCGCCGATGTAGATGGCGAGCCCGGTGAAATGTCCGTCCGCCGGATCGCGCCGCCACGGTTGCTTCCCGGTGTTGCGCACGACCACGCGGAAAACCAACGCGGCGCCGGCGGGAAGCCGCGGCGGGATGTTGTGTTCGATGTATTCGGCACTCCAATCGGGTCGGCTGGACGCAGATGCGGGTTCGTTCATGGTGCGATCAAACGATTTCGATGGTGTACGCCAAGTTCTCGGCGCCGGCCGGCCCGAAGGGTGCGGCGCCCACTTCCCCGAGCGCCAGAACCAGACGGCAGGGACCGACGCGGGCCGGCGCGTGCAACGACACCACGAAATGCACCCGACCTCCCGGCGGGACATCGACCCGCGGTGCGAGCGTCGCGACCCAGGTTCCGTCCATCGCCACAGAAAGCCGGACGCACGAATGGTCGGGACCGGGCGAGGCCCACCATCCCGCGGAGCCGGTGTTCTCCAGAAAGATCCGAAGGATCGCCTCGCCCCCGGCCGGCAGGGTCTCCGGCAGATCGCAGTAGACGACACGACAGTCCCACGGACGGACCGGAGGACTCGCCGGCGGCGTCGCCGGCCACTGTCCCTGCCGGCGGAGCGCGGCGACCCCGCGGTGTAGTCGCGGGAGTTCGTCCTGGATCGTAAGGCCGGACGGACAGCGGCACGTCGGATCCTGGCAGTCCAGGCACGCGGTGCGCGACTCCGGATGGAGCGCGGCGAACGTCAACCGATCGTCGAGTTCGTGGGTGACCGAAGGGAACAGATGGAGATAGGCCGCCCGGAACAGCCATGAGAGGGGCAGGCCCTTGCGGCAGGTCCCATCGCACTCGCCGCATCGGCTGCACCACTCCCGCGCGAGGGACTGCGCGGCCTGCCACACCGTTTCCGTCTCCCCAGCGGAGCTCGGTTCGCACGCCCCCAGGTTCTCGGCTACTTCGTCGGGGTGGGCCATCCCGGGCACCACCGCACAAACCTCCTCGCGAGCCAGTATTGTCCGCAGGATCGCGGCCGGTCGGACGCCCGGCCGCGGGGCCGGCATTCCGGCGCGCACGGTGAACGCGCGCCCGTGGGCGAGAAGTCCGCCGGCCAGCGGTTTCATGACCAACAATCCGGTCCCCGTCTCCCGCGCCGCCGCGAAGACCTCCGACTCCACCCTTCGGAGATCCTCGAAGCGCCAATCGCTGCCGGTCGCGGCCCCGAGAACCGAGCCGAGCGTGCTCGGATTGTAGGACAGGAGGTGGAACTGCAGCGGATTCCACGCGAGCATGACCGCATCGAACACCCCGCGACGAATCAACGCGGCCGTGTGATCGGCGGGGCCATGGGTCGAGCAGAACGCGGCGGTCAGCCGGCCCTCGGCCTTCTTCCGCTGCAGAAACTCGACCAACCCTCCCGCGCCCCAGACATTGTCGCCGAGCTTCTCCCGGTCGTAGAGCGAAGCGATGCCGAACAACTCCAGCCGCTCCGTCCCGAAACGCCGGCATGTCTCCTCGAACACCCGCTCGCACCACTCCGCGGTGCCCCAAGCGTTGGTCGCGACCGCCACCGGAACCGGAGGCGAACACTCCTGCAACGCGAGACGAACCAACTCGTCGGCGCCTTCGTAGTCCGGCGCCGTGTGCACCAAGTTGACCCCTGCGCGAAACGCCGCGACCAACGTCGCGATCGCCTGCTTTTCCGGCACGAGCCGGAGCGAGGCCGTGCCGACCGCCAACGCCGAGACCACCAACCGGGTGTTTCCCACCGCGCGGTAGATCATCGCGACCCTCCGAGACCCCGCCAGTCGAGTGTCGCCCGCACCATGCCTGCGCCATTCCGGGCGCAGGCCGCGCTCCGAAACACTCCACGACAAAAGGGGACGATTGAGGCGCTCATGGGGAACTGCGGACGCGAAACACACGCCGTCGCCCGCGGGCCTCGAAACCATCTGCGCCAGCTCCTGCTGTCACGGCAATAGTTCACCCCGGCATTGTCCGGTGCCGCGGCCCACCATCGTAACCTGATTTCGGAGCCGTCGGCGCCACCGAGGCCCGCCGTCCGCCGGTCGCTCGAGTGCGGCGGGGCGCCGAAAGCTCCCCGCACCAATCGTCGCCTGCGGACCGCCGGACCGACCAGCAGCCCGGTCGTGGAGCCCGCCCCGCGCCGGACTGTCCGCTTCCGGCGGCCGACCGCGTTCCAATCTTTAGGATCGCTTTCGATCATTTAATTCCCACCGTCCCGCCCATCCTTTTTCCCGCCCCGATGTCTTCCCCCGCCGTCCTGCCCCATCGCGAAGAGATCGCCCACGCCGTTCGCCGCCTGCTCTACCAGCGGCTCCAGCGTCCCATGCCGCGCGCCGTCCGCGCCCCGCATCCGCTGGTCGTCAACGTCAGCGCGCGTCACTGCCACCTCTCGCCGCAGGCGGTCGAGACCCTCTTCGGCCGCGGTCGCACCCTCACCCCGAAGAAGTGGCTCTACATGGACGGCCAGTACGCCGCCGAGGAATGCGTCACCCTCATCGGGCCGCGCAGCCGCGTGATCACGAATTTGCGCATCCTCGGCCCCTGCCGCGATTTCAACCAGGTCGAGCTCGCCTTCACCGACGCCATCTCCCTCGGCTTCGACATCCCCGTGCGCGCCTCAGGCGACATCAAGGGCACCCCGGGCTGCATGCTCATGGGCCCCGCCGGATTCCTCGAACTTCCCGAGGGCGTCATCCGCGCCGCCCCGCACGTGCACATGCACCCCGACGACGCCGCCTTCTACGGCGTGAAAGCCGGCGCTTACATGCGCCTGCGCGTCGGCGGCGCCTGTGGCGTGACGTTCGACCGCATGCTCGTTCGCGTGTCCAAGGACTTCAAACTCGAGGTCCACATCGACACCGACGAGGGCAACGCCTGCGGCCTCGTTCCCGGCGTGTCCTGCGAACTGCTCCCCTGAGCGGACCTCCCCCTCTCCCTCCTCTTCAACCAACCAGCAACCATCCCGTTAAGAACCCCGAAACACCATGAATGAATCTCTCGGCCTGATCGAAACCAAGGGCTACGTCGGCTCCGTCGAAGCCAGCGATGCCATGGTCAAAGCCGCCGGCGTCACTCTCGCCCGCCAGATCCAGATCGGGGGCGGTCTCGTCACCGTCGTCGTCAAGGGCGACGTCGGCAGCGTCAAGGCCGCCGTCGAAGCCGGCGCCGACGCCGCCAAACGCGTGGGCGAACTCGCCTCCGCCCACGTCATCGCCCGCCCGCACCCCGAGCTGCTCAAGCACTTCGGCCTCTGATCCCCAACCTCCAACTACCTTTTCCCATGGCTCAAGAAGCTCTCGGCATGATCGAAACCAAAGGCCTCACCGCTCTCATCGAGGCGGCCGATGCCGCCCTCAAGGCCGCCAACGTCACCATGACCGGCTATGAGGCGATCGGCTCCGGCAACGTGGCCGCCTTCTTCCGCGGCGATGTCGCCTCCCTGAAGGCCGCCGTCGACGCCGGCGCCGACGCCGCCAAGCGCATCGGCGAAGTCGTCGCCGTCCAGGTCATCCCGCGCCCGCACGACGACCTCGCCCAGCTCGGCAAGTGGGCCAGCGCCTGAGCGTTCGCCCCCGGCTGAATCGCTCCGCGTCGTCGCCGCCATCCGGCGACGGCGCTCCGAAGTGGCTTCGCTCTCGCCAGCAGCGATCCCCGCTTCGGCCCCTTCCGCCAATCACCAATCGGCAACCTCAAATCGCAAATCTCGGTGCGCCTCCTCGTCGCCAACCTCGGCTCCACCTCGTTCAAGTACCGCCTCTTCTCGCTCGAAGGCGAGCGGGCGAACCTGCTTGCCCGCGGTGGCAGCGAACGCGTGACCGACTACGGCATCGCGATCGACCAGGCGCTCGGTGAACTCGCCGCCGCCGGCCACGTGCGCTCCGCGGCGGACCTCGACGGCGTCGGCTTCAAGACCGTGCTCGGCGGCGAACTCTCCGGCTGCGTCTTGGCCGACGAGAAGGTCGAACAGGCGCTCCTCGCCACCGCCGACCTCGCCCCCGCCCACAATCCACCGTACGCCGCGGGCCTCCGCCTTTTCCGCGAGCGCCATCCGGCGGTGCCGCGTGTCGCGCTCTTCGAGACCGCGTTCTACCAGTGGGTGTCGGACCACGCGCGCCGCTACGCCGTGCCGGAAGCTTGGTACCAGGCCGGCATTCGCCGCTACGGTTTCCACGGCGCCAGCCACAAGTTCGTCGCCGAGCGCTCCGCCGAACTCCTCGGCCGCGCCGATGTCGCCACCATCGCCCGACGCCTCTATCTCGACGGCCCGCGACCGGTCACCGGCGCGCCGCTGCGCGTCATCTCCTGCCACCTCGGTGGTTCGAGCTCCGTCACCGGCATCCGCGACGGCGTCGCTATCGGCACCAGCATGGGCCTAAGCCCGCAGTCCGGTCTCCCACAGAGTAACCGCGTGGGCGACCTCGACTCCGCGGCCCTGCCCTGCGCCATGCGCCGCCTCGGCCTCACGCTCGAGCAGGCCGAGAAACAGCTCACCAAGGAGAGCGGCCTGCTCGGCCTTTCCGGCACCAGCAACGACCTGCGCGACATCAAGGCCGCCGCCGACCGCGGCGACGCCCGCGCCCGGCTCGCGCTCGACACTTTCGTCCACAGCATCCGCCACTGGATCGGCGCCTTCTGGCTCGAGCTCGGCGGCTGCGACGCCCTCGTCTTCACGGCCGGTATCGGCGAGAACAACCCGTGGTTGCGCGAAGCCGTCTGCACCGGTCTCTCCGGCCTCGGTCTAGGCCTCAACCTCTCGGCCAACGCCGTCGAGCCGCTCGAGACCAATCTCGCCACCGCGGATTCGGCCACGCGCGTTCTCGTCATCTCCGCCAACGAAGAACTCGTCGTTGCCCGCGAAGCCGCCCGCCTCCTCGCCGCCCGCCGCGCCTAACTTCTCACCTAAACTTAAACCTCAAACTTAAACCAACATCACCATGGCTCAATCCGCCCTCGGCCTCCTTGAAACCCGCGGTCTCACCGCCCTCGTCGCCGGCACCGACGCGATGCTCAAATCCGCCAACGTCACCCTCGTCGGCCCGATGAAGCAGGTCGGCAACGCAATGGTCACCGCCATCGTCACCGGCGATGTCGCCGCCGTGAAGGCCGCCACCGAAGCCGGCGCCGCCGCCGCCCGCCAGTACGGCGAGGTTCTCACCGTCCAAGTGATCGCCCGCCCGCACGACGACATCGCCGCCGTGCTCCCGAAGCCGGCCGCCGTCGTCGCCAAAAAGTAAGGTTTTTCCCGCAGGGCCGCCGGACTCTCCGATGGTGGGGCGAGCTTTACGCCCGCCATCCGAGTCCGCCGCCCCATGCTTTCCGTGGCGGAACGCGCGAGCGTTTCGACCTCCGCGTTCCGGCCTGTCCGCCCACCGTCCCGTCGTCCGTCGTCAGTCCTCCGCCATCCGCATCCTCCCATGTTCCTCGCGCGCGTCATCGGCTCCGTGGTCTCGACCAAAAAGGACGACACCATGCGTGGCCAAAAACTCCTGCTCCTGCGCCCGCTCCTCGTCGACGAGGCCAACCCTGCGCAGTTCCGCAACGGCTCCAGCACCATCGTCGCCTGCGACGCGCTCGGCGCCGGCAACGGCGATCTCGTGCTCTTTTGCCAGGGCAGCTCCGCGCGCCAAGCCAACGGCATGAAGCCGCTCCCGATCGACGCCGCCGTCATCGGCCTCGTCGACACCGTCGAGGTCCTCGGCAAACGGGTGTCCTGATTCTGAGCACCGTCGCTCTCGCCAACTTCCAGTCTTCCGCTTCCATCTCCATGTCCTCCGCTCCCGCCATCGATGAGGCGCTCATCCGCAGCGTCGTCGCCGAAGTTGTCAAGGCCTTCGGCCGCAACGGCGCCGTTGCTTCCGGCTCCGGCCCCGCGGTCGTCGCCTCCGCGCGCCATCCCGGCGTCTTCCAGGATGCCGCTTCCGCCTGCGCCGCCGCCGAGGTCGCCCAGAAGCAGCTCGCCGCGAAGGGCCTCGCCGCCCGCGCCAAGGTCGTCGAGATCGTCAAGACGCTCGCCACCCAGAACGCCGAGGCGTGGGGCAAGTTCGAGTTTGCCGAGACCAAGATCGGCCGCCTCGACCACAAGATCGCCAAGCTCCAGATCGTGAACCTCGTGCCCGGCGTGGAGTGGCTCCACCCCGACGCCCGCAGCGGCGACAACGGCATCATGCTCGAGGAGTACACGCCGTTCGGCGTCGTCGCGGCCATCCTGCCGATGACGCACTCCATCCCCACGCTCTCCGGCAACATCATCAACATCGTCGCCGCCGGAAACTCCGTCGTCTTCAACCCGCACCCGGGCGGCGCCCGCTCCGCCGCGCTCGCCGTCGCCACCTACAACGAGGCGATCAAGGCCGCCATCGGTATCGAGAATCTGGTCTGCACCATCGAGCAGCCCACGCTCGAGTCCTTCGAGGCGCTCTGCAAGGCCCCCGAGATCCGCCTCCTCTGCGTCACCGGCGGCCCGGCCGTCGTCGCCGCCGCCATGAAGTCCGGCAAGCGCGCCATCTGCGCCGGCCCCGGCAACCCGCCCGTCCTCGTCGACGGCACCGGCGACCTCGACAAGGCCGCGCGTGACATCATTTCGGGCGCCGCCTTCGACAACAACCTGCTCTGCGTCGGCGAAAAAGAGGTCTTCGTCCTCGATTCCGTCGCCGACCGCTTCCTCGCCGCCCTCGGCCGCAACGGGGGCCACCAGCTGAACGGCAACCAACTCGACAAGCTCACCGCCGTCGCCTTCTCCACCAAGGCCGGCGCAGGCGGTTGTTCGCATCCGGTTCTCAACCGCGCGATGGTCGGCGTCGACGCCGCCGTGCTCGCGCAACACGCCGGCGCCACCATCGCCGCCGGCACCCAACTCCTCTTCGCCGAGACCGACGCCAACCACGCGTTCGTCATCGAGGAGCAGATGATGCCCATGCTGCCGATCGTGCGCGTGAAATCCATCGAGGAGGGCGTCGCCGCCGCCGTCCGCGCCGAGCACGGCTACAAGCACTCCGCGATCATCCACTCGCTCAACGTCGATCACATGACGCAGATGGCCCGCGCGCTCGACACCACCGTCTTCGTGAAGAACGGCCCCTGCACTGCCGGCCTCGGCCTCGGTGGCGAGGGCTACCTCAGCTACTCCATCGCCACCACCACCGGCGAGGGCATCACCACGCCGCGCACCTTCACCCGCACCCGCCGGTGCGTCCTCGTCGACGGCTTCCGCATCTACTGACCATGATCCTCGCGCGCATCGACGGCTCGATCGTTGCCACCGCCTGCCATCCTTCGATGGTCGGACGCCGCACCGTGATCTGCCAGCCGCTCGATGCACAGGGCAACGAGGAAGGCACGCCCATCCTCGCCGTCGATCCGCTCGGCGCCGGTCTGCACCAAAAGGTTCTTCTCTCCACCGACGGTTCCACCACCGCCGTGCTCGTCGGCGATCCGAAAACGCCGCTCCGCAACCTCATCATCGGCATCGTCGACTCCTGAACCGCCATGCGCCTCGGCACCGTCATCGGCCGCGTCACCCTCACGCTCAAGGAGCCCGTCTACACCGGCGGCTGTCTCTTGATCGTGCAGCCGTTCACGCGCGAGAACTTCGCCGGTGCGCCGATGCCCCCACTGGCGAAAGGCTCGAGCCTTGTCGTGTACGACGAACTCGGCGCCGGCGAGGGCAGCATCGTCGGCTTCACCGAGGGCGCCGAAGCCACCCAGCCCTTCGACGGCCCCGCGCCGGTCGACGCCTACGTCGCGTGCATCGTGAACCAGATCACCTACGAGCCGCCACGCTGATCCCTTTTCAACAAAAACGTTCCCACAACCTCTCCTCTTCATGCCTCAAGTCCTCACCGCCCGCGAAGTTGAAGCGCTCCTGACCTCCGGCCAATCCATCCCCGCCGGTGCGCTCCTTACTCCGTCCGCCCGCGACCTCGTCGACGAGCGAAAGCGCGCCGCCTCTAGCGCCAAGACTGCCGTGGCCGTCGCCGCCCCGGTCACTGTCGTGGCCTCCGCGCCCGCCGCCGCGGTCGTTCCGGCCACCGGCGCCCCGTCGATCCCGGACTACGAATACAAGTGGACGCCCGGCACCGACGCCAAGACACCCGAGGAGATCCAGCGTTTCTTCCACTCCGCGCCGATCGAGGAGCTCAAGCGCCGCATCTGCGACATGGGCCGCCGCCTCTGGCTCAAGGACTATACCGACGGCAACGGCGGCAACATCACCATCCGCGTCGGCGACAACCTCGCCCTCTGCACGCCCACGCTCATCTGCAAGGGCTTCATGCAGCCGGCCGACATGTGCCTCACCGACCTCGACGGCAACCAGCTCGCCGGCACGCGCGTCCGCACCTCCGAGGCCAAGACCCACTACGCGATCATGAAGCGGCAGCCCGCCGCCAAGGCATGCGTCCACGCCCACCCGCCGCACGCCACCGCCTTCGCCATCTCCAACGCCTCCATTCCCTCCAGCCTGATCCCCGAAGCCGAAGTCTTCCTCGGCCGCATCGGCGTCGCCAAGTACGAGACTCCCGGCACCCCGGCCAACGCCGAGGAAGTCGGTCGCGTCGGCGTCGACCACCAGGCCGTGCTCATGCAGAACCACGGCGTGATCTGCTGGGGCAAGGACGTCGAAGACGCCTACTGGAAGATGGAGAACATCGACGCCTACTGCCGCACCGTCGGTTTCGCCGCCAGCCTCGGCGCCGGCCTCCACCGCTTCGGCCCGGACAAGCTCAAGGACCTCATCGCGCTCCGCCAGAAACTCGGCATGCCCGATCCCCGCGCCAACATGAAGGAGGCCGAGCTCATCGACACCGCCGACTTCCGTCCGACCGTGATCTGCCAGCAGGCCGCGGCCGCCCCCGCCGAGCCCGCGCCCGACGCCAACGTCGAGGCCCTCGTCGCCAAGATCACCGAGGAAATCCTCCGCCAGCTGAAGGGCTGATCCTCCCGAGGTCGGGACGTTTCTCCGAAACGTCCTTCCCGTGGCGAAACGCGTGAGCGTTTCGCTCGCCCGCTACGTCCATCCTTCTCCCTCGCCCCCCTTCCCACACATGAAAGTCACCATCATCGGCGGCGGCGGCCGCGTCGGATCCAACGCCGCATTCGCCCTCCAGTGCGCCGGCATCGTCTCCGAGATCCAGATTCTCGACGCCA
Source organism: Verrucomicrobiota bacterium (assembly GCA_023446735.1). Taxonomy (GTDB): domain Bacteria; phylum Verrucomicrobiota; class Verrucomicrobiia; order Opitutales; family Opitutaceae; genus CAJCBL01. The sequence continues at coordinate 4,767 of JAEXPQ010000346.1, read as the reverse complement.
ACGCCGACCTCGCCGCCGGCGAAGCGCTCGACCTTCTCCACGGATCGTCCTCCATCGGCGGCCAGCGCATCTACGCCGGCGACTACGCCCGCGCCGCGGACAGCGACCTCTTCGTCATCACCGCCGGCCTGCGCCGCAAGCCCGACGAGTCCCGCCTCGACCTGATCAACCGCAACGTCGCCCTCTTCGACGGCATCCTCGCCTCGATGAAGCAGGCCGGCTTCCGCAAGGACGCGATCGTTTTCGTCGTCTCCAACCCGGTCGACATCCTCACCCAGCTCGCGGTCTTCCGCCTCGGCCTCCCGTGGCAGCAGGTGATCGGTCTCGGCACGATGCTCGACACCGCCCGTTTCCGCTCGCTCATCGCCGAGTCGCTCAAGCTCAACCCGATGCAGGTCAAGGCCCTCATCCTCGGCGAGCACGGCGACACCATGGTCCCGATCTGGTCCAGCGCCACCGCCGCCGGCCTCCCGCTCGACAAGTTCCCCGGCGTGAACGCCAACTTCCAGACCCAGCTCTTCGACCGCACCAAGACCAGCGGCGCGGAAGTCATCCGCCGCAAGGGCGGCGCCGGCTGGGCCGTCGGCATCACCATCGCCGAGGTCGTCCACGCCATCGCCCTCGACAAGCGCGAGCTGCTGCCCGTCTCCTCGCTCCAGCAGGGCAAGTACGGCCTGCGCGAAGTCTCTATCAGCGTTCCGACCGTCGTCGGCCGCGCCGGCGTGCTCGACCAAGTCGAGATCGCGCTCTGGCCGAAGGAACTCTCCGGCCTCCAGGCCAGCGCCCGCGCGCTCCAGGAGATCTGGGCCAAGGTCCGCCCGCGTTGATCCCGCCACGATGCTCCCGGTCGCAGGGCGACCGGGGCGTTCGCCTGCTCGTCACGGCTCGAGCGAGAGCCACTTGAGCGGACGGCGATCCATCGGGTTCCCGGACCATCCGCACACGTCCGGATGGACGAGATAGAAGTTCGTGTAGTGATAGAGTGGAATGATCGGAGACTCCCGCAGCAGCAACGCCTCCGCTGCTGCGAGGCACCCGTTGCGCAAGACGGGGTCGGTCGAACTGCGGGCGTTCGCAATCAGCCGATCGTACTCGGCCGAGACCCAACGGGTGTGGTTGTTGCCGCTCGTCCCCGTGAAGACATCGAGGAACGTGAGCGGATCGCTATAGTCTGCCGTCCACGAGGACCGCACCAGGTCGTACTCTCCGAGCTTACGGTTCTGGCGAACCATCTTGTCCTCCTGGTTCGCCAGCTCGATCCGTACGCCGAGATCGCGGTGCCACATCTCCTGGATCGCCTCGAAAACGACGCGGTGTTGATCGGAGCTGTTGTAGAGCAGCTGCAACGGACGCAGTCCCCTGCCCTCCGGATATCCTGCCTCCGCCAGCAGCCGCCGCGCCTCGCCGAGCTGCGCTGATTGCCCGCTTGGCGAAGCATAGCCCGGGAATCCGGATGGCACGAGCGTGGGCGCGGGGCTCTTCGTCCCGAGCAACACGCGAGAAGCGAGCACCTCCCGGTCGACCGACAACGCGAGCGCACGGCGCACGCGCGGATCGTCCAGCGGCGGACGCGAGGTGTTGAGTCGCAGAAAGTCGGTGCCGAAGTACGGCACGGTCCGCAGCGCCGGCGATTGCTGTTTGCGCCACTCGGCCACCCGCCCCGTGGCGAGCGCACTGACAACATGAAGCTGGCCGGTGCGGAACATGCGCTCCTCGGTCTCGAGATTCTCCGTCAGCTGGAAACGAACGGCCGCCAGACGAACCGCCGTCGCATCGCGGTAGGTGGGCGAACGAGCGGCGTCGATCTGCTGGCCGTATCGCCAGCGGGTGAGGCGGAACGGTCCATTCCCGACGAATGAGGCCGGCTTCGTCCACGGATTGCCACGTCGGTCCGCGGCGCCCGTCGTCTCGATGACGTGCAACGGCACGGGAAACAACGGCGGCAAGGCGAGCAGCGCCGGCAGTTCGGGGGTGGGATGCACGAGCCTCAGCTCAAGGGTGCGATCATCGCGTGCCAGCATGCCGACCTGAGAAAAATCGGTGGTATGCCCCCGATGGAAGTCCTCTGCGCCAGCCACACAGTAGAGCAGATTGGCATAATCGCTCGCAAGCGCCGGAGAGAGCATACGTCGCCACGAGGCGACGAAGTCCCGGGCGGAAAGCGGACGTCCATCGCTCCATCGGGCAGCGGGCGAAAGATGGAAAGTCCAGGTGCGTCCATCGGCGGAAGTTTCCCAGCGCTCGGCAACGCCAGGGACGGGCACAAGCGTGGCAGGATCGAGATCCGTGAGCCCCTCGAAAAACGCGAGCAGCACATTGAACTCGCCGACGCTGGTCGCGAGCTGGGGATCGAGATCGGTGAGTCCCGCACCGGCGCTGACAAGAAGCGTGTTCTCACGCGACGCACGTTCGACGGCGGTCTCGCGGTGACCGCAGCCGGGGAGCGCCAACGCGACGGCGCAAGCGACAAGCGGGGCGAAAGTCAGAAACTGGCGACGAGGGAGCATCAAGGCCGAGGATTCAGAGTGGTCACAGAGGGTACGGGGAGGCGGAGGAGACCACAGAGAGACGGACGAAGACGGAAGGGGTAACCGCAAAGGACGCAGAGATCACAGAGAGTGGCGAGGGCCGTGAACGAGAGGAAATCGTTCGTTGCGCGCTTTGCGTTCTTTGCAGTTAACACAGTTTGGGTTTCGCGAAGGGCACAAAGGCGGAGCGGCCGGTTGCCTCACGGTGGCGGACGGCTCGGAGAGCCGTCCCTCCTTCACGCACGCTCGATCAGCGCGACGGCGTGGGCGGCGATGGCGAGGCCGCGGCCGATGTCGTCGCTGCCTTCGTTGGTCGTGGCCTTCACGCCGATCTGCTCGGGGGTGAGGCCGGCGGACTTGGCGAGGGTGGTCTTCATCGTGGCGAGGTGCGGGGCGATCTTCGGCTTCTCAGCGATGAGCGAGGCGTCAATGTTGGCGATCTTCCAGCCGCGGGCGGCGAGGTCGGCGACGACGCGCTGGAGGAGGAGCTGCGAGTCGATGTTCTTGAACGCCGGGTCGGTGTTCGGAAAATGGTGACCGATGTCGGGCAGGCCGGCGGCGCCGAGGAGGGCGTCGCAGATGGCGTGCGTGAGGCAGTCGGCGTCGGAATGGCCGTCGAGACCGAAGGGGCAGTCGAAGCGCACGCCGCCGAGGACGAGCGGGCGCCCGGCGATGGTGCGGTGGATGTCGTAGCCGTGGCCGATGCGGAGCATGGGGTTAGGCGCTGCGAGCAAGCTGCAACGGGAGTTGGAAGTGGCCAGCGACGACGCCGGGAACGGTGATGTCCTCGTCGAGGTTATCCCAGCGGAGGGCGAAGCCGTTGAGTTCGAGGCGGACTTCCTGCAGTTGCTCGTTGGTGGCGGCGCGGAGGAGGCGGAAACGGTCAGCGGGGAAACCGACAATCCGCCCGTCGACGAGTTCGAGGAAGATGAGGCGCTTCTCCGTCCACACTCGGATGGCGGCGCACTCGGACTCGGGCAGACGGTCAGCGGCGGTGGAACTCATGGAACTTCTCCTTCAGCAGCACTTGGTTTTCGAAGACCAGACGTTCGATATCGCGAAGATCGTGGATGGCGATGCCCCGGTTGTTAGCGAGTAGTACAGGATCGAGCCAGAACTTACACTCGCCGTCCGGAGAACGCACGTGGACATGCGCCAGCTCCATCCCCTCGTCGGAGTAGAAGTGGAAACGGTAGCGGCCGATGCGGAGTACGGTGGGCATGCAGGCTAGGGCGGTGATGTGGCAGCTTGGTAGTGGGCGGACACCTCTGCGACCTCGCCTGCAGGCGGAGAACTGGACGACTTCTTCGTCCAGTCATGCGGCGGCGGTCACTTCGCCCAAGTGTCTTTGAGCGTGATGGTGCGGTTGAAGACGAGCTTCGAGCCCGGGACGGCGTCCTCGCTGTCGAGGGCGAAGTAGCCGAGGCGCTCGAACTGGAAACGGTCGTCCTTCGTGGCGGCGGCGAGCGAGGGCTCGAGCTTGGCGGTGACGACCTTCAACGAGTGCGGGTTGATCGCCTTCTTGTAGTCTTCCTCGGCGGCGGGCTCGGCGACGGCGAAGAGCCGGTCATAGAGGCGCACCTCGGCGTCGACGGCGTGGCTGGCGCTGACCCAGTGGATCGTGCCCTTGACCTTCTTCGACGAGTTGGGCTCGCCGGCGCGAGTATCCAGCTGGGCGGTGCAGCGGAGCTCGACCAAGTTGCCGGCGGCATCCTTCACGACTTCGTCGCACTTGATGATGCAGGCGTATTTCAGGCGAACTTCGCCGCCGGGCTTGAGGCGGAAATACTTCGGCGGCGGGACCTCGGCGAAATCCTCGCGTTCGATGAACACCTCGCGCGTGAACGGCACCTTGCGGGTCGTGGGCGTCTCGCTCTGCGGGTTGTCGGTGGCGTCGACCATGATCGTCTCGCCGGCGGGGATGTTCGTGAGGACGAGCTTGATCGGGTCGACGACGGCGAGGCGGCGAAGCGCCTTCGTGTTGAGGTCGTCGCGCACGCAGTGTTCGAAGACGGCGTAGTCGGTCACGCTGTTGAACTTCGTCACGCCGACGCTGGTCACGAAGGCGCGCAGCGCGCTGGCCGGGATGCCGCGGCGGCGGATGCCGCTGACGGTGGGCATGCGCGGGTCGTCCCAGCCGGTGACGACCTTCTCGTTGACGAGCTGGATGAGGCGGCGCTTGGAGACGAGCGTGTAACCAGGAATCAGTTTCGCGAACTCGTACTGGTGCGGGAGCGGG
>JAEXPQ010000328.1 GCA_023446735.1 Verrucomicrobiota bacterium | reverse complement strand
GGCGGCGAGGCCGAGGGCGAGCAGGGCGAGCCCGAGGAGGGCGGCGGCGGAAGGACGGCGGGACCGGGGCATGGTGGCGCGGGGCGAAGGCGAGCGGGGCCGGAGCCGCCGGTGCGGCGGCGCGGCGAACGGTTCGTGATGCCACCCGTGGGGCGGCTGCGTCAAGAGCCGGGTGTGCCCCGCCGCGCGTTCGGCCGCACTTCACGGTTGCGCGCCGGAGGGCGGCCGCATGTCCTCGGCGCTTCGCCATGATCGCTCCTGAAACCTTCTCGCAGATCGACAACCTCAAGCGGCGCAGCGGCCATTTGTGGCGTTTCCTCAATTGCGAACAAAAGCAGCGTGAGATCGAGGCGCTCGAGGGGCAGATGGGCATCCCCACGTTCTGGGACAGCCAGGAGAAGGCCCAGGCCCACATCGCCAAGCTCAACGGCATGAAGAAGTCCGTCCTGCCGGTCGTGGCCTTCCAGAAGAAGGTCGACGATCTCGGCGTGATGCTCGAACTCGTCGATGCCGCCTCCGCGGGCGAGAAGGAGCTGTACGAGCAGGAGGTCGAGACGACCGTCGCCGCGATGGTCACCGAGCTCGACGAGCTCGAGATCTCCTCCTTCCTCACCGGCCAATTCGACAAGAACAACGCCATCTTCTCCATCCAGTCCGGCGCCGGCGGCACCGAGTCCAACGACTGGGCCGACATCCTCTTCCGCATGTACAACCGCTGGGCCGAGCGCCGCGGTTTCACCGTGGAGCTGCAGGACGTGCAGGCCGGCGACCAGGCCGGTATCACAAAAGCCACCATGCTCATCAAGGGCGAGAACGCCTACGGCTACGCCAAGGCCGAGCGCGGCGTCCACCGCCTCGTGCGCATCAGCCCCTTCGACGCCAACAAGCGCCGCCACACCTCCTTCTGCGCGGTCGACGTGATCGCCGAGATCAACGAGGACATCAACATCGACATCCCCGAGACCGACATCCGCGTCGATGTCTACCGCTCCTCCGGCAAGGGCGGCCAGGGCGTCAACACCACCGACTCGGCCGTGCGCCTCACGCATATCCCGACCGGTCTCGTCGTCGTCTGCCAGAACGAACGTTCGCAGATCAAGAACCGCGCCAGCGCGCTGAGCGTGCTCAAGGCCCGCCTCTACGAGAAGAAACTCGACGAGCAGCGCAGCGAGATGGAGCGCTTCTACGGCGAGAAGGGCGAGATCGGCTGGGGCAGCCAGATCCGCAGCTATGTCATGCAGCCGTATCAGATGGTCAAGGATCTGCGCACCGGCGTGGAGACGAGCAACGTCGACGCCGTGCTCGACGGCGACCTCGACCGCTTCGTCAACGGCTGGCTGCGCGCCGGCTCTCCCCGCCACCGCAACAAGGACATCAAGATGGAGGACTGAGGCATCGCGGAATGCGGATTTCGGATTGCGGAATGACTGAGCAAGGCAACTCGCACCGCGTACCGAGTTCTGAATTCCGCAATCCGCATTCCGCGCTCCGCAATTTTCCGATGCTCACCCACGCCGCCATCCGCTCCGCGCTCGAGGCGCAGCCGCTCTTCGAGGCCAAGACCTGGCGGCTCTCGCCCTCCGCTTGGCCGCTCACCCCGGCGCAGGTCGAGGAGCTGGAGCAGATCGGCCGGGCTTGCCTCGAGTTCCACCAGGCGCTGGAGAGTCTCTACCTGCGTTCGCACGCCGGGAAGAATCTCCTGCGCAACAAGCCGCTGCTCGCGCCCTGGGTGGCCGAATACCTCGACCGCGGCAAGCCGCCGGGCCTGCTCGCGCACGCGCGCGACTCCCGCCAACGCGGCGCGTTGCCGACCGTGCTTCGGCCCGACCTGCTGCTCACCGACGAGGGCTGGGCCCTCACCGAGCTCGACAGCGTGCCTGGCGGCATCGGCCTCACGGCGTTTCTCAATCGCCTCTACGCAGGAGAAGTACCAGGTCCCAAGGGACACGTGCCCAGTGGGAGCGGAGTCGGCGCGACCGTTGCCGGCGCTTCCACTTCAACGCCTCGACTTCAACCTTCGGCTGCCACCGGCGGTGTGCTCGGCGAAGCCGATGCGATGATCGACGGCTTCTACGCCGCGCTCGCCGCCTTGGCGCCGGGCAAGACCAATCCGACCATCGCGCTCGTCGTCAGCGAGGAGGCCGTGACCTACCGGCCCGAGATGGAGTGGCTTGCCGCCCAGCTGCAGCAGCGCGGTCTGCGCGTCTTCTGTCTGCGCCCCGAGGAGGTTTTCCCGCTGAGCGGCGCCGTGTATTTCGATGTCGAGGGCACGCCCGAGAAGATCGATGTCGTGTACCGCTTCTTCGAGCTCTTCGATCTGGCCAACGTGGCCTGTGCCCCGCATCTGCTCGAGGCCTGGGCCGGCGGGGAGGTCGCGATCACCCCGCCGCTGCGGCCCTTCCAGGAGGAGAAGCTGGCCCTCGCGCTCTTCCACCACCACCTGCTGCGCGACTACTGGACGGAAAACCTCTCCCGCCCCGCGCAGCGCACGCTCGCCGGGTTGATCCCCGAGTCGTGGGCGATCGATCCCGCGCCGCTGCCGCCCAGCGCGGTGCTCGATGCGCCGCAGGTCGGCGGGCGGGCGATCTACGACTGGCGGCAACTCGCCGCGGCGTCGCAGAAGGAGCGAGACCTCATCATCAAGATCTCCGGCTACGACCAAACCGCCTGGGGCGCGCGCAGCGTCACCCTCGGCAGCGACTGCTCGCGTGAGGAGTGGCAGGCCGCCCTCGAGGGCGCGATCGCCCGCGCCGGCACGCACCTGCATCTGCTCCAGCGCTACCGCAAGCCGCGGCGCGAGAAGCACCCGCTGTTCGACGCGCACGGCCACGCGCATCCGCACGAGGGTCGGTTGCGCCTCTGCCCGTACTATTTCGTCGTCGGCGGCAAGGTGCGCCTGGGCGGGGCGCTCGCCACCTTCTGCCCGCCCGACAAGAAGATCATTCACGGCATGCAGGACGCCGCGCTGCTGCCTTGCCGCGTGGTTGCCCCCGCCGCGGCCCCGCTCGCATGAAGACTCGCCGCGCTCCGCGCCGCTGGCCGTTGTTGGCCGCCCTCGCCCTGGCCGCCGTGCATTCGGGCTGCATGTCGACCGTGCCGCCGAAGCCGGTGGCGTCCGCGACCGGCGAGGCCTTCCGGACCTCGCTCAAGAACGCCCGCACCGAGGGCCGCGAGGAGATCGAGGACATCCTCGGCGTCTACGCCAACCTTCCCGCCGAGCAGGCGCCCGGCGTGGCGGCGCTCCGGCGCGAGATCGCCGAGGCGCTGGCGAAGGTGCAGCGCGAGGGGCGCGAGCGGCTCGGCGTCGAGGAGGTCGACCGCCTCACCGTGCTGAATCCGAACTTTTGGCACGCCTGGTTCGAGTTCGATCCGCGCGACTCGAGCCTGCTCATGCTCCACGCGAGCCTGCTGCTCGAGGCGGGCGAAATCTTCCGCGCCTCGATGGTGCTGACCGTGGGCGTGCAGTCGTTGCCGCTCAACGTGCAGGAGCGCGTCTTCTGGTTCACCCAGCAGGCCCGCACGCACTGGACGGCCTTCCGCCGGCTCGACGAGTTGCGCGAGCTCGAGAAGGCCTGGGAGGGCAAGTCGCGTCGCGCGCGGGAGCGCGGCCTCGCGGGCATCGTGCGCGACTGGCCGGCCGACGGTTTCGCGCTCGAGGCGCTGCTCCAGAGCCGCGCCGGGTTTGCCCCGGGTTCGATCTCGGGCGACGACAACGCGCCGGTGCCGCTCACGCCGGCGGTGCGGGCCCGCGTTGCCAGGGAGCTTGCGCAGTTGCGCCGGATCAATCCCGTCGCCTGGGCGCGTTACGCTGAGGACGGCGCCGCCTCGGCCGAGTTCGGCCGGCTCTGGACCCGCGTGGTCGACGAGGATCGCCCGGTCGAGCATCGCGAGTTGGTGCGCTTCGCCGCGCAGGCGAAGCAGCTCGGGCTCGGCGAGCTGGCGATGCTGGCGGGCCGCGCGGTGGCGGCACGCCGCGGTTTCGTCGCTCCGGCCGACGTGGACTTCTTCCGCGGCTGCCTCCCGCTGGTGTTGCCGCCGGTGGCGTCCGCGGCCGTGGCCGCGCGCCTGGAGAGCGGCCGGTCGCCCGGCTTCCAGCTCACGCGGCCGGCGGAGGTGCCGACCGAGGTGCTGGAGGGGATGGATCCGGCGATCCATCCGTTGCTCGCCGACCACGCCGTGCGCGAGTTCGCGCGCGAGTCGCTGTGGATCCAGGCCGCCGGCGACAACGCCGCGCTGCGCGCGCAACACCTGCGCATCCGGGCGATCGGCAGCATGAACACCGGTCGTTACGAGGCGGCGCTCTCCGACCTCGCCGAGGCCATCAAGCTCCAGCCGCACAACCCGGCGTGGGTGATCGACCGCGCGGTCGTCCTCTCGAAGGCCGGGCGTACCGAGGAGGCGGATGCGGAGTTCGCGCGGTTGCGGAAGCTGATTCCCGACGAGGACTTCCTGCGGTCGGCGCTCGCGATCCACGAGCTCGGCAACGCGCGCTTCGCCGAGGCGGAGCAACTGTTCCGGGCCGCCACGCCCCGGAGCGACAACTGGGCCTACGAGGTGATCTTCGGCTACCTGGCCGGCCTGCGCCGCGGCGCACCGGACCGCGCGTGGCTCGTGGGCAATCGCCCGGACACGAATCTCTGGCCGCTGGCGATCCACCGGTTCCTCGCCGGCGAGATCGACCGCGCGGCCGTGTTGCCGGCCGCGCGCGCCCCCTTCGACTTGCGCACCACGGAGCAGCAGTGCGAGGCCTACTTCTCGCTCGGTGCCGTCGCCTTGGCGGCGGGGGACCGGGCGACGGCCCTCCGCGAGTTCGAGAACTGCGTGCAGTCCGGCATCGTCGGTTTCATCGAGTACGACCTAGCCCGCCGCGAACTCGCCCGCCTGCGGGCGGATTCAGTCGCCGAGGGAGGGTGACCCCTGGGCGGTGGTCCTGTGGATTCTGTGCGCGGAATCCGACTTTCACGCACGATTCACACCTGCGGGATTGTCGTTGAAGGACGGACTCAATGTGGTGCCGGCGCCGGCCGTGGGCCTTTGCGCTCGGCGGCGAGTGGAATCCAAGCAGGTGCGATGAGAACGACTCTCCTTTCGGTCTTGGCGTGCGCCCGTCTCTGGGCGGCGCTGGCTTTGCTCTGTCCCGGCGCGGTCCTCGCGCTGAGCCACCGCTACGACGCGGCGGGCCGGCTGACGTGGTCGGTGCAGACGGGCGGACAGGCGACGCATTTCTCCTACGACTCAGCAGGTAACATCACCGCCATCGCGGTGGTGACGCCGGCGCAGGACAGCGACGGCGACGGTTTGCCGGACACCTGGGAGGTGCGCTTCAGCCCGAGCGCCGTCGCGCGCGCCGCGGCGGACGACCCGGATGGCGACGGCGTGATCGACCTGCAGGAGTTTGCCTTCGCGCGGCTTCCGGATCGGCCGGACGGCGGAGGCCTCACGCCGCTCACGCTCGAGCCCAGTGCGGGCGGGGCGCACCTGACGCTGCGTTACCGGCGGCCGGTCCAGGGGACTGCCACGCTCGGCTACATCGCCGAAGCCTCGTCCGACATGAGAACGTGGAGCGCGGCGGGCGACGTCGTCGAGACGCTCGCGCCCGTGGCGCAGGGCGATGGCACCGAGCTCGTCACCGTGCGGGCGCTCGCGCCGGTGGGGGCCGCGCCGAGGCTCTTCCTGCGGATCCGGATCGTGAAACGCTGAGCCCGGTAAGTCGTCCCATGAAATTCTCCCTGCTTCCTGTCACTCTCATCGTCGGGCTGGGCCTGATGCCTTTTGCGGATGCCTCCGGGCCGGAGCTTCCGCCGATCGATCCCACCGGGCCGATCACAGCGCACGGCTCCGTGGCGAAGACCTGGTCGAACGGCGATTTTGTCGTGCGCCATCCGGTGGCCCGCCAGCCGCAGGCCGTGCCGCTCCGTACGGTTCAGACTCCGGCGCGGAAGGCGAAAGCCCCGGGTACGGCGGCCTCGGTTGCGGGCCAGCCGGCGGTCGCTGCCCTCGCGGATTACCCGCAGGATATCCAGAATATCGTGCGGGCCTGCGGCGGCGATCCGGTTAGGCTCTTCAACCTCGTGCGCAACGAGGTGCGATTCCAGCCGTACCGCGGTTTCCGGAAGGGACCGGAGCTGACGTGGCAGACCAAGTCCGGCAGCGACGCCGACCAAGCTTGGCTCCTGGTCGAGTTGTTGCGCGCGGCCGGCCACACGGCGGATTTCTACTACGGTGTCATGACGATGCCGGTCGGCGAGGCGCTCAACTGGTGGGGCGCGGATGATGTCACGGCGCTCAACATGATGACAGGGTCGTCGGGCTACTGGGCGGGCGCGAGCGGCGATGGTCGCTACGCCGTCGAGCAGATCTGTGTCTTGTTGTTTGTCGGTGAAGAGCCGTTCTTCCTCGTGCCCGGGTTCAAGGCGATGACGGAGACCGAGGGGATTGATCTCGGCGCAACCAGCGGGTACAGCCGAGAAGCGTTGTTGATGGCGGCCGGTGGCACGGAGACACCGTTCTCGGTGCAGGGCGTTTCCGACTCCGCAGTTGCGGACTACCTGGCCGATCGCGCGACCATGCTGCGCACCGCGCTCGCCGCCGCGCACCCGAACGCAGGCCTCGGGGAGGTGTTGGGGGAGCGGGCGGTGGTCAGAACCGAGGTCGGCGACCTCGCAGCGGCCTGGCCGGCCAACTGGGGGGTGATCGAGGGGCTGGATCAGTTCGCGTTCTCGGATCCGTATTCCTCGTACGAAATCGGCACAGGCGCCGTCTACTCGTTCATGGCGCGGATGTGGCTGGTCGCCGGCCCGGCGAATGCCTCGAACGACAACCTGACCGCGGGCTTGGTGCAGTACGGAGCGGCGATGCCGGACCTGGCGGGGCATGAAGTGACGGTCGGGTTCAACGAACAGCTGCGAGCGCAGATTCTTGTCGATGGCGTTGCCGTTGCGACGGCTCCCGTGGCTTATGGCGGAAGCGTCGGTATCAAGTACGCCATCGATCATCCCTACGCCTACGGCGCGGCGGACCTGTACGACGAGGAGCGTTTCGTGCGGTTCGGGGTTGGCCAGCGCGCCTCGTTCAATCTCGGTGTCGGCGGATTTGGTGCCCGCGTGCTCCGGGAACGCGCGCGTGCGCGGTTGGACGAGTTGGTCCGTGCCGGAGCGGTCGCGGAGTCGTCCACCCGGATCGACGCCTCGCTGCGCCTGCTCGGCCTCGACTGGCTCCAGCAGTGCGACCGCTCCAACGAGATCGTGGCGCGGCTCACCGAAACGCGGTACATTCCTCATCACACCGTCGCGGTCGCCAAGCAGGAGGCGGGACCGGCGGTCGACATTCCCACCTGCGCTGTTTGGGTGCCGCGCGGCGGGGTTCCTTCGCCCACTGACGACGCGCTGCATACGCTGATTCTGGTGGGGAGCGCGATGGAGCACGGGGTGATCGAGCAAAGCACCCCGGGCATGCGGGCGGTCTCGACGGTCCGTTTCATTCGCGAGGGCAACCTGGCTGGGCACAAGACGTTCCTCGCGACCTCGGCGAACTATCCCAGTGTGGCGGTGGATCCCGCTTTCGTTGCCGGCTGGAGCGCGTCTTGGCGGAACACGTACTTCCCAAACAAGCTCGCCGGGGGCGCGAGCAAGCTCGTGTTCCCGCAGGTCGAGGAGTTCGCCCTGGATGCGCTTGCGGGTAACGGCTACTTCGAGGAGGGCGTCGACTCTCTGGCGGCTTACATCAATCCGGGGCAACTCAACGGCGGCAGCGGAACGACTCGTGGCATCGCCGATGCCACGCTGGACCAAACTCCGGCCAACGAAAACGAAGGACGCGAGGACAAGAACCACGAGCAATCCCCCGACCCGATTGACCTCTACAACGGCAACTGCGTGGCCGACCAGACCGACCTTGCCCTCGGCGGCGGTGGCGCGCGGGGACTCACGTTGTCTCGCCACTACAGCTCTGCCGGCGACGCCGGGCCGTCGCACCTCGGCCGCGGCTGGTCGCACAACTTCGAGGGCACGCTCGCCGAGCACACCGACACCGCCGCGGCCTTCGGCGGCGGCACCGCCGCGAGCGCGGCCAGCGCCATCGTGGCGCTCCAGGCGATCGTCGACCTCAGTCGCCACTCGCTCGACACGCCGAAGGGTTGGGTCGTCGCCTCTATCGCCGCCTTCTGGGCGCTCGAGCAGGCCAAGGACAACACCGTCACCGCCACCTTCAACCGCCGCAATTACTCCTTCTCCCGCCAGGTCGACGGCTCCTACACGCCCTCCGCGGGCCTCACCGCCACGCTCGTGAAGGACGCCGCCACCGGCCTGTTCCGCATCGAGGAACGCTTCGGCGCCACGCTCGCGTTCGATGCCCAGCGCCGTCTCGCCGCCTTCACCGATGCCGACGGCAAATCGCTCACCCTCGCCTATGCCGACTCCGGTGCCGACGCCGGCAAACTGCAGACCGTCACCGACTGCTACGGCCGCACGCTCACGTTTGCCTACCACTCCGATGCCGCCCGCGCCGGCCTGCTCGCCAGCGTCACCGACTCCACCGGCCGTGTCGTGAACTACGACTACACCGCCGGGCAGCTCACCGCTGCGACCGATCCGGAGAACCACACCCGGCGCTTCGCGTACGATGCCGCCGGTCGCCTCTGGAAAACCTTCGACGAGCAGAACCGGCCCGTCGCCGAGACGCTCTACGACGCCCACGGCGCCGTGCACACCCAGATCGCCGAGGGCGACGCCGCCCAGACCTGGCGCTACGCCTTCACCGGCGTGCTCAACACCGAGACCAACCCGCTCGGCGAAGTCGCCGCCTACCGCTACGACCGCTTCGGCCGCCTCGTGGCCGAAACCGACGGGGAAGGGCGTACCGCCATCCGCGAATATGACGGCCAGAACCACCTCGTCGCTTTCGCCAACGCCCTTGGCCAGCGCACGACCTTCCAGTACGACGCCCGCCACAACCTCCGCTTCGTGACCGACGCGCGCAACGCGACCACCGAGCACCGCTACGACGAGTTCGACCGCCTGCGCTTCACCATCGACCCGCTCGGCAAGCAGACCGAGTTCCGCTACGACACCGAGCACCACCTGGTGAAGACCATCGATCCGCTCCTGCGCGAGACGACGATCGAGTACCACACCACCGGCGCCGCCGACGGCCTGCCCTGGAAGACCATCGCGCCCAACGGCGACACCACCACCACGACCTACGACGCCCACGGCCACCCAGACACCATCACCCGGGCCGACGGCTCCGTGGTCGACGTGACCTACAGCGCCCGCGGCGATCTGCTCGACTCGACGACGACCGCCGCCGGCGACCCGAACACGCACGCCGTGGCATTCACCTACGACGCGAACCGACGCCTGCTCACCAGCACCGATGCGCTCGGTTTCGCGACGACGAACACCTACGACGAAGCCGGCAACCTCGAGGCCGTGGAGGATCGTGCCGGCAACGTGGCCTCGTTCACCTACTCGGCGTGGGGCCGCAAGCAGACCGCCACCGCGCCCAGCGGCGCCGTCACGCGTTTCGGCTACGATGCCGCCGGCCGCAACACCACCGTGACCGACGCGCTCGGGCTGGTCACCCGTTTCGGCTACGACCGGGCCGGCCGGCTCACGACCGCGACCGATCCGCTCAACCAGACCGTCACGCGCACCTACGATGCCGCCGGCCGCAACGACTCGCTCACCAACGCACGCGGCAAGTCCTGGCTCTTCGGCTTCACCGCCACCGGCCAGCCCGAGACGCTCACCACGCCGCTCGGCCGCCTGACCGACACCACCTACACGCTCCGCGGCCAGCCCGAGACCGTCACCGAGCCGTCGCTCCAAGCCACGACCTTCGCCTACTACGACGACGCTCGGCTCCACACCGCGACCGACGCCCTTGGCACCATCACGACCAGCTACGATGCCAACGGCCGGCTCGCCACTGTCGCCGAGGGCGGCCAGACCATCACGCGCCACTACAACGCCCTCGGCCAGCTCGACACGTTCACCGACGGCGCCGGCAATCAGATCGCCTACAAATACGATGGCGCGGGCAACCTCACCGAGCTTACGTATCCCGGCAGCCCCACGCGCAAAGTGGCCTACACGTACGACAACGCCGACCGACTCGCGACCGTGACCGACTGGGCGGCGCGCGTGACGCGTTTCCGGTACGATCCAGCCACGAGCCGGCTCTCAAGGATCGAACTGCCCAATGGCACGCAACGCATCTTCGCGTACGACTCCGCGGGTCGCGTCGCCAGCGTGCGTGATGAAGTCGCTGCCGGCGGCGCGCTGGTGAGCCAGTTCGCGCTCGGGTACGATGCGCTCGACCGGATCGTCGAGGAGACGGCTCTGCCCGAGCCGGCCCCGTTTGCCGTGACCGCCGCGGCGATGAGCTATGACGACGATGATCGGCTCACCGCGTGGAACGCCCTCGCGACCGTGTCCGATGCCGACGGCAACCTCACCCAGGGCCCGCTCGCCGGCGCGTTGGCGACCTTCACGTACGATGGGCGCAACCGGCTGACCGCCGTCGGCACCACGAGCTACACCTACGATGCCGAGGGACGCCGGATCACCCGGACTGCGAGCGGTGTGACCACGACCTTCGTCCACGATCCCAACGCTGCGCTGTCCCGCCTCTTGCAGTCCCGCACCGGCAGCACAACCACACGCTACGTGTATGCCGGCTCGCTCCTGCTCTACGCCGAAACCGGCAGCGCTCTCCGTGTCCACCACTACGACTACCGCGGCAGCACCGTCGCGTTGACCGACGCCACTGGTGCGGTCCTTGGCCGCGTGACCTACGGCAGCTACGGCGAAATCGTGGCCCGCACCGGCGATACTGCCACCGAGTTCCTCTACAACGGCCGCGACGGCGTCGTCACTGATCCGAACGGCTTGTACCACATGCGGGCGAGGTATTATTCCCCCGAAACCCGCCGCTTCCTCAACGCCGACCCCATCGGCTTCGGTGGCG
>JAEXPQ010000241.1 GCA_023446735.1 Verrucomicrobiota bacterium | reverse complement strand
TCGCCCTCGCCTCGCTCTGCCAGAGCTACCACAGCGTGATCTGCCACGAGCTCGCCCACTGCGAGACCGACGAGTGCGGCGCGCCCGAGTTCTTCTCCAACGGCACCAAGCTCCTCACCGCCGCCGGCGAGCTCGGCCGCCTCGAGACCCGCCACGTCGAGGCGCTCATCACCAAGCGCAGCGATATCCATTTCCCCAAGCCGCGCGCTCTCTCGCTCACCCAGGCCACCGAGCTCGGCACCGTCTACAAGCCCGGCGAGATCCGCGCCCTCTGCGACCTCGCCCACCGCCACGGCCTCGCCGTGCACATGGACGGCGCGCGCTTCGCCAACGCCGTGGCCTCGCTCGGCTGCGCGCCCGCCGACCTCACCTGGAAGGCCGGAGTCGATGTCCTCTGCTTCGGCGGCACCAAGAACGGCATGTCCGCCGGCGAGGCGGTCGTCTTCTTCCGCCGCGACCTGGCTCGGGAGTTCGAATACCGCTGCAAGCAGGCCGGCCAGCTCTGCTCGAAGATGCGTTTCCTCTCCGCCCAGTGGGTCGAGATGCTCAAGGACGGCGCCTGGCTGCGCCACGCCGCCCACGCCAACGCCTGCGCCCGTCGCCTCGAGACCGGCCTGCGCGACATCCCGCATTTCCGCGTGATGCTGCCCGTCGAGGCCAACGGCGTGTTCGTCGAAATGCCGCCAGCCGTCGCCGCCGCGCTCCGCGCCAAGGGCTGGTTCTTCTACAGCTTCATCGGCGCCCACGGCTACCGCCTCATGAACTCCTGGGCCAGCCGCCCCGAAACAATCGACGCCTTCCTCGCCGACGCCCGCGCCGCCGCGACCTCACCGTAGGCCGATCCGGAGCGGCCGGAGTTGATCGCGAGCGCACCCCGCGCCGCGTTGCAACCACGCCTGCGACCGCTTCACCTCACGCGTCCGCGCAATCCGCATTCCGGAATCCGCCATCGCCCGTCCGCCCTCCGCCCAATCGCCAATCGGCAATCCGAAATCGGAAATCACTCCAGCCCGAACCGCCGCGGCTCGAAGCCGCGGGCCTGCAGGGCGGCCTTGAGCGCCGCGAGATCGAGCTTGGCACCGGGTTTCACGCCGTTGTCGCGATACCAGTTCTGGTTCATCTCAACCGCGATCTGGAGCTCGCCGCTGCGCGACTTCACCGAACGTTCGTCGTGCGGGATCATCTGGCGGACCTCGCGCAGTTCGCCCTTCGCGTCGAAGAAACCGATGTCGAGCGGGAGGAACGTGTTCCGCATCCAGAAACTCATCTGCTGCGGCTGCGGGTAGAGGAAGAGCATCCCGTCGTCCTTCCCGAGCGCCGTGCGCTCCATCAGGCCCCGCTGCATCTCCGGCGGCAGCACCGCCAGTTGCAGCCGCGCCGTCCGGTCGCCGATCGCGATCGGGAAATGGTCAACCGCCGTCTTCACCTCGGCGGGCTTGGCCTCGCCGCCGCAGCCGGAGAGCACGGCCGTACCGAGCAGGCCGGCGGAAACGAGGAGCGAGACGGTCAACAGACGGCGGAGCGGCGACATGGCGGATGCGAGGTTGCGCGCAGCATGCCGGCACCTAGCCTGCGGGCAAAACGTTTTCCCGTGGCTAAATCATCCTCCACTCCTTCACCGCTGCTTTACGCCGACTCCGAACGCGACGCCAACCAGCTCTACTTCACCGGCATCGCCGTGCCCGACCCGTTCCTCGCCTTTGGTGTCGGCCACAAGAAGTACGGCGTTTTCAACGCCCTCGAGTTCTCCCGCGCCAAGAAGGAGTCCGCGCTCGATGTCGTGCTCTCGCTCGAGGAATGCCGCGAGCGCGCCGCCAAGCAGTTCCCCGCCGTCGAGAAGATCGGCATCGCCGAGATCGTCGCCACGCTCGCCCGCGAGTTCGGCGTGAAGCGTTTCGCCGTGCCGGACGACTTCCCCGCCAAGCTCGCCTTCGATCTGTTCGACCTCGGCCTCGCGATCGGTTTCGCCGACGGCTCGTTCTTCCCCGCGCGCGACCTGAAGAAGCCCGCCGAACTCGCCGCCATCCGCGAGGGCAACCGCTGCAGCGCCCTCGGCTTCGCCGCCGTCGAGCGCATCCTGAAGGCCAGCACGATCAAGGGCGGCTACGTCCAGTTCGAGGGGAAGAAACTCACCTCCGAGCGCCTCAAGTTCGCCATCGAAACCGCCTGCCTCGAGGCCGGCGCCGTGTCATCGAACACCATCGTCGCCGCCGGCGACCAGGCCTGCGACCCGCACTGCCGCGGCACCGGCCCGATCCGTGCCCACGACCTGCTCATCGTCGACATCTTCCCCCGCGTGACCGCCACCGGTTACCACGGCGACATGACGCGCACCTACCTCAAGGGCCGCGCCAGCGACGCCCAGCGCAAGCTCGTCGCCACCGTACACGCCGGCCAGAAGCTCGGCCTGCGCACCATCCGCGCCGGCCTCAACGGCCGCAAAGTCCACGAAGCCATCACCGCCCTCTTCGACAAGGAGGGCTTCAAGACCACCCGCGACGAGCACGGCTCCAAGGGTTTCTTCCACGGCACCGGCCACGGCCTCGGTCTCGCCGTGCACGAGTACCCGCGCGTCTCCGCCGTCGACAACATCCTCAAGGCGGGCCACGTCGTCACCGTCGAGCCGGGACTCTACTACCCCGGCCTCGGCGGCTGCCGCATCGAAGACGTCGTCGTCGTCACCGCCACCGGCAACGAACTCCTCTCGAAGCATCCCTACCGCTGGGAGATCGCGTAACCGCACCGCCGCTTCGTGGTAGGGCGGGACCGCTGGGCCCGCCGCGCAAACGGGCGGCCCAGCGGTCCGCCCCTACCTCCGATCGCGCATCCCCCACCGGCAACAGTCCACCGGCCACCGTCGACCGAATACCGTCCACCGGTTCCCCATGCCCGAGCTCGCCGAGGCTGAGTTCTTCCGCCGCCGCTGGAACCCCGGACTCGGACAACGCATCACCGCCGTCGCGGTGCATCCGCGGGCGCGCGTTTTCCGCGGCGCGCCGGCCTCGGCCATCGCATCCGCCCTCCGCGGCCAGACGCTCCTCGACTCCTCCGCTGCCGCGAAGCAGATGCTCTTCCGTTTCAGCGGCGACGCGTGGCTCGGCGTCCACCTCGGCATGAGCGGCGAGCTCACCGCACGCCCCGCCGACCACCGCCCCGGCAAACACGACCACCTCGTCCTTCGCACCGCCGGACACGCGCTCGTCTTCACCGACCCGCGCATGTTCGGCCGCGTCGACCTGCACCGCGGCGCCGAGCCGCCACCGTGGTGGACCGAACTCGCACCGCCTCTCCTGTCTCCAGAGTTCACCGCCACCGCCGTGGCTGAGTTTCTCGGCCGTCGCGCCCGCGCGCCGCTCAAAGCCGTGCTGCTCATGCAGGAACGTTTCCCCGGCGTGGGCAACTGGATGGCCGACGAGATCCTCTGGCGCGCCGCGCTCCACCCGCGCCGCACCGCGGGCACGCTCACGCCCGCCGAGGCGCGCACGCTCTGGCGCGAGTGCCGCCGCGTGGCCCGGCTCGCGCTCGACACCATCGCCGGCCGCACCGAAGCCGACACCCCGCCCGACCTCAACGTCCGCATTCCCGACACCTGGCTCTTCAACCACCGTTGGCGCGACGGCGGGCGTTGTCCGCGCACCGGCTGCGTCCTTGAGCGCGAGGCGGTCGGCGGCCGCACCACCTGCTGGTCGCCAGCGCGACAGAAGCTACCGCGTTGATCCGTCGTCGCCGCTCGCGCCGGCCAACTCCACCACGACCACGCGCAACCCCTGCACCACCGCCGCGAGTCGCTCATAGTCGAGGGTCTCCGGCCGATCCGTCCGCTGATGGTAGTGCGGATTCCGGAACAGTGCCGTGTCGGTGACCATCACGGCCGGATAACCAGCCTGCCAGAACGACCAGTGGTCCGAGAATCCCACCCCGGGAATGCCGCCCGGCAGCGACGCTGCTTCGACGGGGAGCCCGGCCGCCACCCGCAGCCGCTTCGCGACCCGAGCCACCAACGGCTGCGACTCCCGGTTGCCGACCACTGCCACAAAATTGCCCGTCGAAGGATAGACCATGCTCAGCGGAAACGGGTAGTGCTGCGACTTCCGTGCCTCGGAGTAGAAGCCCAGCGACTCCAGACAAAGCATCGCCACCACGCGCTCGCCGCCCGCTTTGCACGCGCGGGCGTAGACGAGACTGCCCATCTGCTCGGTGTGGAAGTACTCGGGCTCCTCGTTGGCGAACGCGACAAACCGCAACGTGCGCTCCGGCGTCGCCGCGCGGAAGCTCCGCGCCAGCGCCAGCAATACCGCCACGCCGCTCGCATTGTCGTCGGCACCCGGCGTGCTCAGCACCGTGTCGTAGTGGGCCCCGATCACGACGATCTCGTCGGGCCGGGTCGTGCCCCTTCGCTCGACCACGAGATTCCAGCACTCGCCATCCGGCACCGCATAGCGTTGCCGTGTCACCGTCCAGCCAGAGGCACCCAGCTGTCCCTCAATCCAATCCGCCGCCCGCGCCAACGCCCCGCCGTAACCGACTTTCCGCGGTCCGATCTCGTCGGCCAGCATCGCCACATCGGCGCGCAACGAAACGACCGACGCCGTTGTATCCTCCTTCGGAGCCGCGCCGCTTCGCGCTCCCGTGGGCAAGGGCGACGTCGTCGAACAACCCGCCTGCAGAGCGATCGCACACCACACGCCAATGATCCGGCCCCGGGGAGAAAGCATTCCTCGGTTATGTTTCTCCCCGGACCCACCACCAGTCCGGATTTCCCTCTTCCGCCTTCGGCCTTCCGTCCTCAGTCTGCCCGCCGCACTCCGCAATCCGTATTCCGCAATCCGCATTCGCTCCATGGCCGGCAAACAACGTCTCGATGAACTGCTCGTCGCTCGCGGGCTCGCCGCCTCGCGCTCGCAGGCGCAGGCGCTCATCCGCGCCGGCAAGGTCCGCCACGGCACCGAGCGGCTCGACAAGCCGGGCAAGGACTACCCGGTCGACCTCGCGATCGAGATCGAGCAGCCGCCGCGCTTCGTGAGCC
>JAEXPQ010000174.1 GCA_023446735.1 Verrucomicrobiota bacterium | reverse complement strand
TCCTCGGCGCGGGGCACGTAGTCGGGGCGCGGATTCTTCTCCTTGCCGACGAGGTCGAAGCGGATCGGGCAGCCGTTGAGGCGGAACTCCTCGATCACGCCGCTCTCGAGATACCGGCGATAGGACTCGGAGAGGACCGTGGCATTGTTGCAGAAGATCTTGATGCGGTACGGGCGGTTGCCGGTCTGCACCGCATAGTACGCGCGGAAACGCCGCCCGCCCACCGCCGGCGGCGGCACGCTGTCGGTGAGGCGCAGGAGCACCTGGTTGAGCTTCGCGGTGGGCAGCTTCTTGTCCAACGCCTGGTCGATGCGGCGCGCGGCGGCGAGCATGCGCTCGACGGCAAACCCCTTCAGCGCGGAGATGTACACGAGCGGCGCGCCGGGCGTGAAGAACAACTCGCGCGCGGCCGCCTCGGAGTACTTGTCGCGGTAGTCGCGCTCGTCGGCGTAGCCGCGCAGCGGCTTGTCCTTGAAGGCGTCCTGCGCGAGGTCCCACTTGTTGACGAGCACAATGCAGGGCTTGTTCGCGTTCACGATCTCGGCGCCGATGGCCTTGTCCTGCTTCGTCACGCCATCGAGGGCGTCGAGGACGAGGTAGACGATGTCGGCGTTCTGGAGGGCATCGATCGAGCGGACGCGGGAGAAGTATTCGACGGGCGAGCCGAGCTTGGTGTTGGTCTTGATGCCCGCGGTGTCCATGAGCCGGAAGGGCCACTTCTTGCCCTCCTCGGTGGTGAAGGTGAAATCGAGCTCCACGGCGTCGCGCGTGGTGCCGGCGATGTCGCTCACGATGAGCCGCGGCTGGTCGAGCAGGCGGTTGGCGAGCGAGGATTTGCCGACGTTGGGCCGGCCGACGAAGGCGATCTTGAGGGGGTTGTCGGCGGTGCGGTCGGCGCTCGGCTCGGCCACGACCACCGCCGCGGGTCCGAGGTGCTGCGCGATGAGGGCGCGGAGGTTGTCCTCGCCATGGCCGTGCTCGGCGGAAATGTGCGCGAACTTGTCGAAGCCAAAGCGCTTGTAGTAGTTCACGGAGGCGAGCAACTCGGGGTTGTCGCTCTTGTTGAGCACCACGATCACGGGCTTGCCGCTCTTGCGCAGGAGCTTCGCGGCCTTGTCGTCGAGCGGGTTGTTCGTCTCGCGCGCATCGACGACGAAGAGGATCAGCGAGGCGGTCTCGATGGCGAAACGCGCCTGGGCCTCGACGGCCGGGATGAGCTTGTCGGGCGTGGTCTTCGGATCGAGGCCGAGGCCGCCGGTGTCGAGCAGCATGTAGTCCTTGTCGACCGTGCCGGAGACGATGTCGCGCGTGATGCCGGCCTCGTCATGGACGATGGAGATGCGGCGGCGGACGAGACGGTTGAACAGGCGGCTCTTGCCGACGTTCGGGCGACCAACAATGGCAACGATGCGGGACATGCGCCGGGACAATCGGCACGGTCGCGCCGCTCGGCGAGGAGAATGTTTTTCCCGGCTCACGAGCGACCGCGAACAAAACGCTTTCCCTGCCGGGCGCGGCCCTCTCTGATTTGCGGCCTTCACAAACACCCCGCGTCCGCCGCGCCCGCTTCGGGCGCCGCGCCTCGCCCACCCGACATGGAAAACGTCAAATACCTCCTCCCCGAAACCGATATCCCGACCGCGTGGTACAACCTCGCCGCCGACCTGCCCCCGATGCCCGCCGTGCTGCATCCCGGCACCAAGCAGCCCATCGGCCCGGCCGACCTCGCGCCCATCTTCCCGATGGCCGTGATCGAGCAGGAGGTTTCGACCGACCGTTGGATCCAGATTCCCGAGGAAGTGCGCGACATCTACCGCCAGTGGCGCCCCACCCCGCTCTACCGCGCGCGCCGCCTCGAGCAGTTCCTCGGCACCCCGGCCCACATCTACTACAAGAACGAGGGGACCTCGCCCGCCGGCTCGCACAAGCCCAACACCGCCATCGCGCAGGCCTACTACAACAAGCGCGAGGGCGTGAAACGCATCATCACCGAGACCGGCGCCGGCCAGTGGGGGTCGTCGCTCTCGTTCGCCGGCGCGCTCTTCGGCCTCGAGAT
Organism: Verrucomicrobiota bacterium; assembly: GCA_023446735.1. Lineage (GTDB taxonomy): Bacteria > Verrucomicrobiota > Verrucomicrobiia > Opitutales > Opitutaceae > CAJCBL01. The sequence continues at coordinate 35,330 of JAEXPQ010000174.1, read as the reverse complement.
CGTCATCTACATGGTGAAGGTCAGCTACGGCCAGAAGCCCTACCGCCGCGCCCTCATGGAAACCTGGGGCGGCCGCGTGATCGCCAGCCCGTCCGACACCACCGCCTCCGGCCGCGCCATCCTCGCCCGGGATCCCAACTGCTCCGGCTCCCTCGGCATCGCCATCTCCGAGGCCGTCGAGGTCGCCGCCCAGGATCCGGACGCCAAATACGCCCTCGGCTCCGTGCTCAACCACGTGATGCTCCACCAGACGGTCATCGGCCAGGAGGCGCTGAAACAGCTCGAGTTGGCCAACGACTATCCGGACATCGTCATCGGCTGCTCCGGCGGCGGCAGCAACTTCGCCGGCATCGCCTTTCCCTTCCTCGGCAAGAAGCTCCGCGGCGAGCGCGACGTGCGCATCATCGCCGTCGAGCCGGCCTCGTGCCCGTCGCTCACCAAGGGCAAGTTCGCCTACGACTTCGGCGACACCGCGCACCTCACCCCGCTGGTGAAGATGCACACGCTCGGCTCGACCTTCGTGCCCGAGGGCATCCACGCCGGCGGCCTGCGCTACCACGGCATGGCGCCGCTGGTATCGCACGCGACCAACCTCGGCCACATCGAGCCGCGCGCCTACCACCAGAACGGCTGCTTCGAGGCCGGCGTCACCTTCGCCCGCACCGAGGGCATGCTCCCGGCGCCCGAGAGCACCCACGCCGTGAAGGCAGCGATCGACGAGGCGCTGCGCTGCAAGCGGGAGAACAAGCAGGAGACGATCCTCTTCAACCTCTCCGGCCACGGCTACTTCGACATGCCGGCCTACCAGGATTATCGCGCCGGCAAGCTCATCGACCACGAGTACAGCCACGACGAGGTCGCCATGGCCCTCGCCGGCCTGCCCTCCGTCGGCTGAGCCACCATGCGATTGCCGCGAGTCTACGAGCGAGACCGCCCACACTATTGGTAAAACTGTAGGTCAGCGTGCGGGCACGCGCCTTTCGGAGCGCGAGCAAGCTCGCTGGCCTAAACGTTCACCTGTGGTGAACGCGACATCGCACGCGAGCTCGCGGCAATTGACGCCCACACCTCCAGTGTCCCTGCAGACGAGGGACGAGTGTCGCGGGACGAGCGCGAAACCGTCGGTGAGCTGATCCAGTGCGCTGATTGCGCTCGAGGTCTCGCTGGGCACTCCGGCTCTCGACGCTCGTCGTCTCGACCCTCGACTGGCTGACTACGCCTCACGCCAGCACGCCGCCGCAATCCGCCGTGCGCCACCGCGGCCTCCTGCCGCCCGGAGCAAACCGCTTTTCGCCGTGGCGGGCAGAGCCGGCGCCACGCTTCGGAGGCGCTCCACGCCTCGTGTTTCTGCGAAAGTTTGCCGCGCCCCTTTTGCGCCGCGGACCGAGGTTGTTTACCTTCCCCGCATGAGCACCAGCGTCCACGCCGTCATCAATGCCGCGGCCGACGAGGCCGACAGCCTGCTGGAAGGCATTGCCACCCCCACCGAAGCGAAGCCGCTGTTGAAGGAATGGTTGGCTGAGCATCATCCCGCGATCCCGCTCCCCGAACGCGACGCGATCGTGGCCGGCATCCTCGCCCTCCTCGAACGGGAAGGCTTCTTCCAAGTCGGGGCCGGCAGCGGCGACTCGGCCGACCCGAGCGACACCGGCGAACCGGACGAGTGACGGCCGCGACGCGCCGCGGAACGTTTCACGTCCGCCGCGCCGGACCTCGCCAGGTGACTGCCCGGAGAGGCGCCGCCACCCCGTGGCAGAACGGCGCCCGTTCCGTCTGAGCCCTCTTTCCGCCACCCGTGACACCCGCGCGCCGCGGATCGGGAAACCGAACGGCTCGCACCACCGGGAGATGGCGCGAGCCAGTATCCGAATTACGGCGCGGAAGCGGCCACCGGCGTCGCCCGCGGCGCCATGTTTGCCGCGAGGAACTTCTCGATCTCCTCGTACATCTCGATGCGGTTTTTCATCTTCTGCATGCCGTGGCCCTCCCCGCTCTCGTAGCGAGTCACCACCGGCACACCGACCTTCTTGAGCTCGGCGACGAGGCGTTTCGACTGGTTGATGTTGGCGATCACATCGGCGTCGCCGTGGCCGACGAACATCGGGATCTTCACCTTGGCCACATGCCGGAGGGGCGAGATCTCGTCGTATTTCGCCTTGTTCGTCTTCGGATCGCCAAGGTGACGCATCAGGTAGCCGAAGCGGCCGCGGATCGCCTCCTCGTTCTTCGACTCCCGCATGACCTGCTCCCAGTCGTAGACGCCGGAGAGCGCCACCGCGCACCGGTAGAGCGTCCCCTCGTGCGCGGCACCGCTGAGCGCGAGGTAACCGCCAAACGACCAGCCCATGATCGCGATCCGTTCCGGGACGATCAGGCCCGACTTGATCAGCTTCTGGACCCCGTCGGTCACATCGTCGTGCATCTTGCGGTAGGCGAACTTCTCCTCCGCCGGCGTCCGCCATTGGTAGCCGGTGGAGCCGCGATAGTTCGGCTGGAAGACCGCGTAGCCCCGGCTGGCGAGGAACTGCACCTCGGGATTGAAGCCCCAGAGATCGCGGGCGAACGGCCCGCCGTGCGCCAACACCACCAGCGGCGCAGGGGCCGCCTTCGAGGCGCCGGTCGGCAGCGTGAGATAACCCTCGAGCAGGACGCCGTCGCGGGCCTTGTAGTTGATCACGCTGGTCGCGCACATCCGTTGGGCGTCGATCCACGGCGCCTCGCATTTGATCAGCCCGAGCGTGCGTTTCTCGAGATCGACGCTGTAGTAGGTTTCGGGTTGCCGGTCGGACTGGGCCGACACGAAGAACCGCCGTTCGGCGCGATCGCTGCCGAGGATCTGCACGACCTGACCGGGGAGGAACTTCTCGATCGCCGCCTGGATCGCCCCGTAGCCGGGATCGAACCAGATCGTCTCGCGCCTCGCCCGATCATAGCGGATCCCGAGCAGCGCCTTCGACACCGGGTGCCGGTAGAACCGGACCGACGTCGGGTCGTACTTCGCATCCTGCAGCACGACCTCGCCCGCCACCCCGGTCGCGGCGTCCATCCGCACGATGGCCCGCGGCTGGCCTTCCTGCCGCGGCCCGAGCACCAGCAACTCGCCGGGCTTGTCGCCGGCCCCGAGCACCTCGACCTCGTCGAGGTCGAGCGGACAGGGGACCCACTTCCCGTCGACCAGGCGGGAGAGCCGCTCCACGCCGTCCTGGAGCGAGTGCGCGTAGGCCAGTTCGCCGGCGAGATCCGTCGAGTACCAGGAGGCGATGCCGGGCTTCACGGAAGGGTACGAGCGGATGACGGTGGCGATGGTGCCGTAGTTGAGCGACCGCGGGTCGAAATAGGCCGAATCCACGAACGGGTTCTTCGGGCGCACCTTCGTGTTGATCTGGATCAGGCCGCCGTCCTTGCCGTTGTGATAGGCGCTATGCTTGATCCAGACGATCGGGGCCAACCGATCGGCGTCCGGCCGCGCCACCAGGAAGGCGACGTTGTGGACGTCGAGACAGTAGTGATCCTTCAGCGACTTCGCGTCGCTCACGTAGAGCCCCTCGGCGTAGAGCTTCTCCTTGGCGACGCTGAACAGGATCTTCTCGTCGTCGAGCCAGTTGAAATTGTAGATGTCCTTCTGCCCCACGCCGCCGAGCGTGTCGAACGTCGAGCGCTCCAGATCGTAGACCAGCAGCTCCTGCCGATCGGCGTTGCCCGTGACCAGCGCGGCGAAGCGCGTGCCGGCGTCGTTGATCCGCGGATCCTGGAAGACGACCGGCCGGAAGAAGTCGAGCGCCGGGATCGGCTCGCTCGCCGGCACCGGAGCCATTCGCTCCAGCGAGTAGTCGGTCTTGGCCGTCGCGGCGGCCGTCCACCCGGCGGCCAGCGCCGCCAGGATCCATCCACGCATCAGGGTTTGCATCGCCTTCTTGGAAACAATGCCGGGCCCGGCAGGCAAGCGTGCAACCCGGTCCGCGGCGCCGCCGGCGGCGGGAAGGGTCGAAACAGAGGGCAGGAGAGGTGTCATCGGGAACACGTTACCGGGCCTTTGTTACCGGATGATGACCACGGGCCGCCTTTTCCTCCCACCCCGCAGGAAGTTCCTGCCGCCGCCACCGGAAAAAAATGACCTTCGGCGCCCGTCCCCGCTCTCCCTCCGTTGATCCCCAACATCTTGCAAAGTTGGCACCGCCCTTGCAACCGGAGGCCCCGCATGCCCAACCCCGCACTCCAGACCGAGCAGACCGCCGCCGAGACCGAGCGTCTCTGGCGGGAGATCGCCGGCCATGTGCGCGAGGCCTGCATCCTCCGGCGCCAAGGGCGCCACCAGTCCGCCGCGACGATCCTCGAGCGGGAGTTGCCGTCGCTCATCCGCTTCTGGGCCGCGGCCTCCGCTCTGCCGGCCGAGGAGGCCAAGGAGCGGCTGAACCGGCTCTTCGCCGACGAGCAGGCCCGAGTCGAGAGCCATTGGATCATCGCCCGCTTTCTCACCGAAGAACGCACCGCCGACCAGGCCGTGCGCCAGCTCGCCGCCTTTCCGTCCGTCCCCTCCCCCGCCACCCGCGCGATGGTCTTCCCCGCCATCGCCCCGCGGCGCATCCCGATCGCCGACGTCGTCGACATGATCGACGCCGCCCGCGACCTCGATCGCGCCGCCGCCGGCCGTCCCCTCTCTCCCTAAAGTAACGTAGTCTCAACCAAACCAAGTCCCATGAAGTCGTCCTCCAACTCCGCGCTCCTCGAAGAAACTCCCGTCCAGACCACCGCCGACACGCTCCTCGTCGGCCTCGATCTCGGCACCAACACCTCCGCCCTGCTCGCCAGTTCGCCCAAGTCCTCGGATGTGATCGTCCGCGAGCTCATCCCCAGCGTCGTCGGCTATGCCAAGGACGGCATTCTCGACGGCGTCCTACCCGGCAACGCCGGCGTCCTGTTCGGCCACGACGCGCTCAAGCGCAAGCTCTACCTCGATCTCGTGCGCCCGCTCAAGGGCGGCACCATCGCCCACCTCGACGCCGCGCGCCACTTCGCCCGCCACCTCCGCACCCGCCTCTCCATTTCGCCCAACACCGAGCTGCGCGCCGTGATCGGCGTGCCCGCCAAGGCCGACCCCGCCGCCCGCGAGGCCCTCCGCCAAGCCGTCACCGGCGTATTCGACAAGGTCCTTTTCATCCCGGAGCCCTTCCTCGCCGCCCTCGGTCTGCGCGACGAGTCCCGCCTCGGCGAGGCCGGCTACGCCGACCCCGTCCGCAACTCCCTCTTCATCGACATCGGCGGCGGCTCGACCGACCTCTGCCTCATGCGCGGCTACTACCCGCAGGCCGAGGACCAGATCAGCACCACCTTCGCCGGCGACGCCATCGACCAGATGGTCCACAACGCCATCCTCCAGACGTATCCGGACTGCCAGATCTCGCTCCACAAGGTCTGCGAGATCAAGGAGCGCCACTCCTTCGTCATGAGCCCCGAGACGCAGGTCGTCGTCGACCTCGTCGTCGCCGGCCGCACCCGCCAGTTCGACGTCACCGAGCAGCTCGCCGGCGGCTGCGAGGCGCTCCTCAAACACATCCTCGACCTCTCCCGCACCCTCATCGCCCGCGCCGACCCGGACGCCGTGCCGGAGCTCCTCCAGAACATCGTGCTCACCGGCGGCGGCAGCCTCGTGCGCGGTCTCGGCGTCGCCCTCCAGACCCAGCTCATCGAGGACGGCTACGAGAACCCGAAGGTCTCCGTCATCGGGCCCAGCTACAAGGAGCAGGTGGCCCGCGGCGCCCTCAAGGCCGCCCGCCAGGCCAAGGATCGTCAGTGGCAGACCATCATGCGCTGACCCTCGTGGGGCCGGGCGTCGCAACCGCCCGGCTCCGACGACACTGACCGCCGCGGCGGCGCCTGTGTTCGCTCCGCCGCCGCTCGCAAACCCACCTTCCGCATCTATCAGCCGGTTTGGTTGATACTCAGGGGACAGAGCCCCCGGCCCCTCGGGGTCGGGGGTTTCTCCTCCGGGGCGGAGTCCTATTTGCGCAAAAACCAGAAAGGTTACATTCGACCATGGCGACAACTACCCCGCGCTTCAGCGCGTGCACCTACACGGGCGCGTTGGCGGAATTCCTCCTGCATTTCGACTGGTCCCCGGTGGATCGTCTCGCGGAACGCCTCCTGAAGCTCTGGTCCGAGGACCGGCAGCTCTTCCTCTGCGGCAACGGAGGCAGCGCCGCCAACGCCCTCCACCTCGCCAACGATTTCCTCTACGGCATCGCGCCGAACGCCCGCGCGTTGCGCGTCGAGTGCCTCTGCGCAAATCCCTCCATCCTGACGTGCCTCGGTAACGACATCGGCTTCGAGAACATCTTCGCCCACCAACTGCGCACCAAGGCCCTGCCCGGCGACGGCCTGATCGTCTTCTCCGGCAGCGGCAACTCCGCCAACATCCTCCACGCGATCCGCGTCGCCCACGAGATGGGCGTGTGGACCTGCGGCATCCTCGGCTTCAAGGGTGGCGCCGCCATCCACCTCGTCGACGAAGTGATCCATTTCCCGCTCGACGATATGGAGATGGCCGAGGACCTCCAGATGGTCGTCGGCCACAGCCTCAAGCGCATCCTGCGGGAACGCGGACCGGCCAAGGAACCCCTCGCATGAACCGGATCGCCGTCATCGGCTGCACCTCCTTCTCGGGGTCGCACTTCGTCCGCTACGCGCTCGAGCAGGGCTGCACCGTGCTCGGCCTCGGGCGCTCGGGCGAGCCGCACGCCGCGTTCTGGCCGCTGGCCTGGGACGGCGGCGCCGCCCTGCGCCCGCGCTTCACTTTCCTCGCGGCCGACCTCAATGCCGCATTGCCGCAGATCCACGACGCGCTCGCCGCCTTCCGGCCGGAAGCCGTCGTCAACTTCGCCGCCCTCGGCATGGTCGCCGAAAGTTGGCAACACCCGCTCGATTATTACCGCACCAATCTGCTCGCACAGGTGGCGCTGCACGAGAAACTGCGCACGCTCCCCGACCTGCGAAAATACGTGCATGTCGGCACCCCCGAGGTCTACGGCAACACCTCGGGCGAGATCGACGAATCGGCCCCCTTCAACCCCAGCACGCCCTACGCCGCCTCCCGCGCCGCGTGCGACCTCCACTTGCGCACCTTCCTCCACGAGCACCGCTTTCCGGTCGTCTGGACCCGCGCGGCCAATGTCTTCGGCCCCGGCCAGCAGCTCTACCGTATCGTCCCGCGTACCCTGCTCTCGCTGCGCCTCGGCCGAAAACTCCCGCTCCACGGCGGCGGCGTGAGCACCCGCTCCTTCATCCACATCCGCGACGTCTGCCGCGCCACCCTCGAGATCGCCCGCCGCGCCGCGCCGAGCGCCACCTACCATCTCTCCACCCGGCGCCAGATCTCCATCCGCGACCTCGTCGCCGAAATGTGCCGACAGGTCGGCGGCCGCTTCGAGGACCTCGTCGAGGTCGCCCCCGAGCGCCCCGGCAAGGACGCCGCCTACACTCTCAACAGCGACCGCGCCCGCCGCGAACTCGGCTGGACCGACGACATCGACCTCTCCTCCGGCCTCGCCGAAACCCTCGCCTGGATCGATCGCCATCTGCCCGCGCTGCAGGCGATGCCCCTCGACTACCAACACCGCGCCTGAGAGCCGCGGCACCAGCAGAACGCTCACCCACGCGACTCCCATGAAAAACATCCTTCTCACCGGCGGCTGCGGCTACATCGGCACCGTGCTCACCCGGAGCCTGCTCGACGCCGGCCACCGGGTCACCGTCTTCGACATCCAGTGGTTCGGCAACTACCTGCCGCCCCACCCCAACCTCACCGTCGTCCAGGGCGACATCCGTGACACCGAGCGCGTGCCCATGGCCGGTATCGAGGTTGTCCTCCACTTGGCCAACGTGGCCAACGACCCGTGCGCCGAGCTCAGCTCGAAGCTCAACTGGGAGGTCAACGTCCTCGCCACCAAGTTCCTCGTCGAGCGCGCCATCGCCCACGGCGTGAAACAGTTCGTCTACGCCAGCTCCGGCAGCGTCTACGGTGTGAAGGACGAGCCCGAGGTCACCGAGGAGCTCCCGCTCGTCCCGATCAGCGACTACAACAAGACCAAGATGTGCAGCGAGCGCGTGCTGCTCAGCTACGCGCACCAGATCGGTATCCAGATCGTCCGCCCGGCCACCGTCTGCGGCTTCTCGCCGCGCATGCGCCTCGACCTCTCGGTCAACATCCTCACCTGGCTCGCCCTGCGCGACGGCCGCATCACCGTCTTCGGCGGCGACCAGACCCGCCCCAACATCCACCTGCGCGACATGGTGCGCGTCTACCACCATTTCCTGGCGCACCCCGAGCTCTCCGGCATCTACAACGCCGGTTTCGAGAACATCTCCATCCTCGAGATCGCCGAGCGCGTGAAGCGCCACATCCCCGCCGAGATCGTCGTCAGCCCGTCCAACGACCCGCGCTCCTACCGCCTCTCCTCCCGCAAGCTCCTCGCCACCGGGTTCGTCCCCGCGGCCACCGTCGAGGACGCCATCCGCGACCTCATCGCCGCCCACCGTTCGGGCGCCCTCGCCGAGAATCCGCTCTGGTACAACATCCGCGCCATGAAGGCGCTCCCCGGCCTCCAATGACCACCACCTCCGAGATCCGCCCCGCCCACGACGTCACCGCGAAGGAGATCGACTTTGCGGCCGCGCCCGAGGTCATGGACCAGATCCGGGCCCAGGGCCTGCGCATCGTCCAGTGCCACGGCACGTTCGACCTCGTCCACCCCGGGCACATCGTGCATTTCGAGGAGGCCCACGCGTTCGGCGACATCCTCGTCGTCACCATCACCGCCGCCAAGCACGTCAACAAGGGCCCGGGGCGCCCGTTCTTCGACGACGTCCTGCGCGTCAAGGCCCTCGCCGCCCTCTCCATCGTCGACTATGTCGTCGTCGTGCCGTTTCCCGCCGCCGTCGAGGCGATCGAGTGCATCCGCCCCCACGTCTACTGCAAGGGCAAGGAGTACGAGAACCAGGCCAACGACGTCACCGGCAACATCGCCGACGATGTCGCCACCGTCGCCAAGGTCGGCGGCGTCGTGCGCTACGTGGGCTCGATCACCTTCAGCTCGACCAAACTCATCAACAACGCGCTGAGCAATCTCCCGCAGGAGATCAGCGATTTCTGCCGCAAGCTCAGCCATATTGTCTCCCCGCCGGAGTTCATCGCCGCGGTCAACGACTTCTCCAAGCTCAAGGTCCTCGTCGTCGGCGACGTCATCTTCGACCGTTACACCGCCGTCCACGTCCAGGGCCTCACCTCGAAGAACCGCACGATGTCGGCCCGTCGCCTTTCCGAGGAGACGCACCACGGCGGCGCGCTCGCCGTCTACCGCCATATCCGCGCCTTCACCGAGCGGGTCGACTTCTTCAGTATCACCGGCACCGAGCCCTGGGCCGCCGACCTTATCGCGCAGGTCATTCCCGAGGAGCACAACTACCTCCTCCGGCTCGACGACTTCACCACCATCGTCAAGCAGCGCTTCATCGAGCACTCCAAACGCACGCGCGAAGTGAACAAGCTCTTCGCCCTGAACTATATCGACGCCAAGGCCCCCGGGGCCGACGTCGAGGAGCGCCTCTGCCACCAGCTCGCCGCACTCATCCCCGACTACGACCTCGTCGTCGTGGCCGACTTCGGACACGGCCTCATGCTGCCGCGCGTCCGCGAAATCGTGCAGGAGCGCGCCACGTATCTCGCGCTCAATTGCCAGACCAACAGCAATAACCACGGCTTCAACATCATCGACCGTCAGTACCACCGCGTCGACGCCTTCACCCTCGACGAGGAGGAGCTCATCCTCTCCTGCGGACGGCGCTCTCCCGACCACGTCACCGAGCTCGCCGACCTCCGCCGGCGCCTCGGCGCGACCTATGGATGGCTGACTCGCGGCGGCTACGAGACCATCGGCGCCACCGCCAGCGGCGGCATCTTCCACATGCCCGTGCTTGAACAGCAGGTCACGGATACCGTCGGCGCCGGCGACGCCGTGTTCTCGCTCGCCGCGCTCTCCGCCCGCGCCGGTCTCCCGCTCCACCTCGCCACCTTCCTCGGCCAGCTCGCCGGCGCGCAGAAGGTGCGCGTCATGGGCAACGCCGAAGGCGTCCGCAAGGACCGCCTCCTCAAGGCTGGCATTTCGCTCCTGAGCTACTGAGTATTCCCCCATGAGCGACAACACGGCCAGAATGGCTCGTGAGATCCGCGGCCTCCTTCTCGATCTCTCCCACCGGGGCAAAACGCCCCACCTGGGCTCCTCGCTCTCCTGCGCTGATATCGTCGCGCTGCTCTACAACGAGCACCTGCGCATCGACCCGACCCGTCCCGCGGATCCGCACCGCGACCGCTTCATTCTCAGCAAGGGCCACGCCGCCACCACCCTCTACGCCGCCCTCGCCCTGCGCGGCTTCTTTCCCCTCGCGGAGCTCGAGCAAACCTACGCCCATCCCGGTTCGCGCCTGCCCGAACATCCGAGTCGTGGATGCGTCCCCGGCGTCGAGGCCTCCACCGGCTCGCTCGGGCACGGTCTCGGCGTCGGCCTCGGGCTCGCGCTTGGGCTACGCCTCAACAAGTCCCCCGCTCGCGTCTTCGTCCTCCTGAGCGACGGCGAATGCAACGAAGGCAGTGTCTGGGAGGCCGCCATGACTGCCCCGGCCTTCGCCATCAACCCGCTCTGCGCCCTCGTCGATTTCAACGGCTGGCAAGCCACCGGCCGCAGCCGCGAGGTCCTCGCGCTCGAGCGACTCGAGCGCAAATTCGAGGCCTTCGGCTGGCGCACCGTTCGCGTCGACGGCCACGACCTCCCCGCCCTCCGCGCCGCGCTCGCCGGCTTCGGCGAAGACGCCGCGGACCGCCGCCCGCTCGCAATCATCGCCGATACGATCAAGGGCCGCGGCGTCTCCTTCATGGAGGACGACAACAACTGGCACTACCGCATCCCCACCGCCGACGAAGTGCTCCGCGGCAAACGGGAACTGGGCCTCCTCCCCACGCCATGAGAGACGCCTTCGCCAAGACGATCACCGAACTCGGCCGCACCGACCGCGAACTCGTCCTGCTCAGCGGCGACATCGGCAACCGCATGTTCGACCAGTTCAAGGCCGAGCATCCCGACCGTTTCTACAACTGCGGCGTCGCCGAGGCGAACATGGTGGCCGTCGCCGCCGGCCTCGCCATGACTGGCTTCCGCCCCTGGCTCTATACGATCGCGTCGTTCCTCACCTACCGCCCGTACGAACAGATTCGCCTCGACGTCGCCTATCACGAACTGCCGGTCGTGCTCGTCGGCACCGGTGCCGGGTTGAGCTACGCCAGCAACGGCCCGACCCACCACAGCCTCGAGGACATCGCGCTCTACCGCGCGCTCGGCGGCTTCCGCATCGCCACGCCCGGTGATGCCGCCGAGGTCGCCGCCTGCACCCGCGAGCTCCAGCGCCACCCCGGCCCGGCCTACCTGCGCCTCGGCAAGAAGGGCGAGCCGCGCGTCCACTCCGGCCCGGTCGAGTGCCCGCTCGGCCGCGCGCGCCCCATGCGCGACGGCCGCCACCTCGCCCTGCTTTCCGCCGGCAACCTCCTGCCCTGCGCCCTCGAGGCCTGCACCCTGCTCGCCGCCCGCGGTATCGAGGCCGCCCTCTGGCATTTCCCGTGGGTCCTGCCGCTCGACACCGCGGTACTCGCCGAAGCCTTCGCCCGCTTCCCGCTCGTCGCCACCGTCGAGGAACACTCGGTCGACGGTGGTTTCGGCTCTCTCGTCGCCGAGTGGCGCGCCGAGCAAACCGGCGGCGGCCGCCTGCTCCGCTGCGGCACACCGCGCGCCTTCCTTCACGAGACCACCGAGCAGGACCACGCCCGCATCGCCTGCGGACTCGACGGCGCCGGCCTCGCCGCCCGCCTCGAGGCGACGCTCACCGGCACCTCCCTGCCCCCGGTCTCCGCCCCCTGAACCGTCCGACCCGCCCGACCATGGCCGAACTCGATTTCATCTCCCTCGTTCACAAGTCGACCAAGCGCGACTACCTCGCCCGCGTCACCGAGTATCCGAAGGCTCAGGCCGCGGAGAAAGCCCGCCAGTGGGGCTACGACTACTGGGACGGCGACCGCCAGACCGGCTACGGCGGCATGCGCTACGACGGCCGCTGGCGCAAAGTCGCCGACGCCATGGCCAAGCACTACGGGCTGAAAGCCGGCGACCGCATCCTTGATGTCGGATGCGGCAAGGGCTTCCTCCTCTACGACTTCACCCAGTCTGTGCCGGGCGTCGAAGTCACCGGCCTCGATATATCCACTTACGCGCTCGAACACGCCAAGGACGAGCTGAAGGGCAATCTCGTCGCCGGCGACGCCACGCGCCTGCCCTTCCCCGACCGGAGCTTCGATTTCGTCGTCTCGCTCAACACCCTGCACAACCTCCCGCCCGACCAGCTCGTCGCCGCCCTGCGCGAGATCGAGCGCGTCGGCCGCGGCGGCAAGTTCCTCTGCGTCGAGTCCTACCGCAACGAGGAGGAGAAGGTGAACCTGCTGTATTGGCAGCTCACCTGCGAAACCTTCGCCCGCCCCGCCACCTGGAAATGGTACTTCCAGCTCGCCGGCTACACCGGCGACCACGGCTACATCTTCTTCGAATGAAAACCCCCGCCGCCATCCTCGTCGAGCAGCGCCGGCCCCTCGAGCTCGCCGAGGTCGAGATTCCCGCGCTCGGCTTCGGCCAGGTCCTCGTCGAGCTGCGGACCAGCCGCATCTGCGGCTCGCAGCTGGGCGAAATCGACGGCGTGAAGGGCCCCGACAAATGGCTGCCGCACCTCCTCGGCCACGAGGGTGGCGGCATCGTGCGCGAGGTCGGCCCCGAGGTCACCCACGTGCGCCCGGGCGACCATGTCGTGCTCCACTGGCGACCGGGCGCCGGCATCCAATCGCGCGCACCCATCTACAACTGGAACGGTCGCCGCGTGAACGCGGGCTTCGTCACCACCTTCAACCACTGGGCGGTTGTCTCCGAAAACCGGCTCACGAAGATCCCCTCCGACTTCGACCTGGAGATCGCCGCCCTCCTCGCCGACACGCTCACCACCGGCTTCGGCATCATCAACCGCGACGGCGCCGTCCGCATCGGCGAAAGCGTGGTGCTCTTCGGCGCCGGCGGCATCGGTTCCGGCGTGCTCCTCGGCGCCCGGCTTGCCGGCGCGCATCCGATCGTCGCCGTCGACCTGCACGCGCACAAGCTGGAGCAGGCCCGCGCGTGCGGCGCGACCCACACCTTCCTCGCCGACACCCCGCAGCTCGACGACGCGATCCGCACCATCGTCGGCCCGGCCGGCGCCGATGTCGTCGTCGACGGCACCGGCCGCCCCGAGGTGATCGAGCGTTGCTACGCGCTCACCCAGCCGCACGGCCGCACGATCCTCTTCGGCGTCATGCCGCACGACAAGCGCGTGACCCTGCACACCCTCCCGCTGCACCACGGCAAGGTGCTCACCGGCTCCGAGGGCGGCGGCAGCCAGCCGGCCGACGACATCCCGCGCCTCGTGCGCATGATCCGCGACGGCCGTTTCGACCCGAAGCCGCTGGTCACCCACCGCGGCCCGCTCGCCGCCGTCAACGACCTCGTCGCCCGCCTGCGCTCCGGCGAAGTCCTCCACGCCATCCTGCATTTTCCTTAAACTGCTCCACCTCGTCGCCCTGCGACCGAACCCCCAACCACGCCTCCCATGGGAATCGCCACCGGCACCTTCCAACAGCTCCTCCAGGAACACCGCGCCCGCCCCTTCCGCGGCCGGTTGCTCACCCTCGGCAAGCAGGACATCTATCTCACGCCCGACGACCTCGATTTTTGGACGCGCTACTACGGGGTCCCCTGCGCGCCGTCAGCCGCGCCCGAGTACTCGGACAAGCCCGATTTCGCCGCCAAGGGCCGGCTCGCCGACCGCGAGCTGTTCCGGCGCCTCGGCGTCGCTTCCGAATCGCTCGACGCCTCGGATTACGAGGGCTGCGACCACGTGGCCGACCTCAACTCGCCGCTGCCGCCGGAGAAACTGCGCGGCCGGTACGACCTCGTGCTCGACACCGGAACTTTCGAACACGTCTTCCATCTGCCCAACGCCTTCCAGTTCTGCCACAGCCTGCTCAAGGAAGGCGGCCGGATGATCCACATGTCGCCGCTGAGCAACTATGCCGACCACGGTTTCTACATGCTCTCGCCGACGCTCTTCCACGACTTCTACGAGGCTAACGGCTGGCGCATCCTGCAGATGAAGGTCATCCGCCATTCCAAGGCGCACGACACCGAGCCCTACTGGGCCGCGGACTACTCGCCCGACCACTTCCACGCGCTGAGCTTCGGCGGGCTCGACGGTGCGCTCTACCAGACCTTCGCCGTCGTGGAAAAACTTCCGGGCGCCACCGCGACCAAGGTGCCGCAGCAGCGCGCTTACCGCCTCACCTGGACCGGCGCCACCGCCCCCGGCATCGGCGCCGCCGAGTCCATCGAGGAAAAGGTCGCCCGGCGGGTCCGCGAACGTCTGCCGCAGTACGTCAACTGGATCAAAACTCTTGGCGGCGCCTCCAGGACCCCGTCGATCGCGATCTACGGGGCCGGCGGCCACACCTCCACGCTTCTGAAGGTCTGGCGCGAACTCGCCCTGCCCGAGCCCGCTTGCATCGTGCAAACGACGCCGCCAACCACCCCGACCCTCGAGGGCCTGCCGTTCCTCGCGTTCGCCGATCTGCCCGCCCGCGGCACCCCGGGGCTGATCGTCCTTTCCTCGCAACGCTACGAGGCGGAAATGGCCGCCGCCTGCGCCCGCGCCTTCCCCGCCGTCCCGATGCTGCGTTTCTGGTCCTGAGCTCGTCCTCCCGGCCATGGCCGCTCCGCTTCTCCACCTCGGCATCGACCTCGATAACACGCTGGCATGTTACGACGAGGTCTTCGCCCGCCGGGCGGCGGCGCTCGGGCTCGACTGCCCGGAGCCGCGCGTCGCGAAAGCGCGCCTCCGGGATGCCCTGCGCGGCCGTGCGGAGGGCGAGGTGGCGTGGACCGAGTGCCAAGGCGAGGCTTACGGCCCGGCCGCGGTTCACGCCCGTCCCTTTCCCGGCGCCCGGGCGGCGATCGCCTCGTGGTTGAGTGATGGCCACACCATCTCGGTCATCAGCCACCGGACCCGATTCCCCTCCCTCGGCCCCGCGCACGATCTCCACGCGGCCGCCCGCGCCTGGTTTGAGCGCTGGTTCGGCGATCTCCCGCTGCAGCTCTTCCTCGAGCCCACCCGCTGGGCCAAGCTGCGACGGATCGAGAGCGAACATTGCGATGTCTTCGTCGACGACCTGCTGGACCTGCTGGCGGAGCCGAGCTTCCCCGCAGGCGTGCAGCGTATCTTGTTTTCCCCGGCCGGCCCCCGAACCTGCCCGGCCGCGATCGCACGCGCCGGTTCTTGGGCCGAGATCCCGGCGCTCGTCGGCAACCATGCTCCCGCGCCTTCCCCGGCCCCGACGTGCCGTCGCGACGACGCTTTCACCGGCGATCCAGCCGCGGCGTTCGCCGCGCTCGTCGGTACGCATCTCGGTGCGGCGCTCGTGCGCTGGGAGCGGCTTCCCGGGGGCATCAACAACCTGAGCGCCCGCCTCGCGCTCGCCGACGGCCGCGAAGTGGTCGGAAAGATCTACCGCCGCTCGCCGCTCGACCCGCGCGACCGCCTCCGCCACGAGACCGCATTTCTCCGCCTCCTCGAACAGGCTGGCATCGCCAACGTGCCCCGCGTGCTCGCGGTCGATGAGGAGGGCGGCGTCGCGTTGCACACGCTGGTCCCCGGTCGCGCATGGGCGGAGGACCGGCCCGCGCCCGCCGCGTTCTGGGAGCAGTGCAACGCCTTCCTCGCCGCCCTGCAGCGCGCCGCCTCATTGCCCGGGGCACAGCAGCTCCCCTGCGCCGCCGAGGCGGCGCTCTCCCTGCAGGAGCATCTCGCCTACGTCCAGGAGCGGCGCGATCGGTGGCTTGGCCGCGCGCTCGACGGTGACCTGCCCGCGCCCGCCGCCCGCCTCGTGCTCGAGGAGCTCGAGCCGGCCTACGCCGAGCTCGCGCGCCGCGTCATCGCGCATCCCGCATTCCGTCACCGGCTCGACCGCGGCGCGCTCATTCTCGCGCCCTCCGACTTCGGCCTGCACAACGCCCTCGTCGACGCCGACGGCCGGCTCTCGTTCGTGGATTTCGAGTACGCCGGTTGGGACGACCCGGCCAAGACCGACGCCGACTTCGCCCTGCAGCCGCGCCACGCCGCCGGCCGGCCACCCACGCTCGCCTGCCTCGACACCCGCCTCGACCGCTCGAGCGAACGCACCGCGCTCATCCGCGAACTCCTCGCCCTGAAATGGCGCTACATCGTCCTTGCGGCCACCGTCTCCCGCGAAAGCACCCCGTTCCCCGTCCCCGCCACGCCCTGAACCTCCCATCATGAGCACCAACGAAACCCGCGAACCCCAATACCAGGAACTGCTGCGTCGCAAACACGAGAAGGGCCTCGCCCGCTTCGGGCTCATGTCGAGCCAAGTGTACTTCGACGACCCGAAGCGCCTCACCTTCCTCCTCTCGCGCTACAAGTTCGTCAGCAAGATGCTCGAGGGCCACGCCCATGTGCTCGAGATCGGCTGCGCCGACGCGTTTGGAACCCCCGTCGTGGCCAAGGCCGTGCAAAAGCTCACCGCCGTGGACTTCGATCCGCTCTTCATCGCCGACGCCCGCGAACGCACCGATCCCGCCCTCGCCATCGAGTTCCGCGTCGCCGACCTGCTCGCCGGCCCCGTCGCGCCCGGCGGATTCTCCGCCGTGTACGCCTGCGATGTGCTCGAGCACATCGCGCCCGCGGTCGAGGACCGCTTCCTCATTAATGCCGCCTCCTCCCTGACCGCCGAAGGCGTCGCCATCTTCGGGATGCCGTCCCTCGAATCGCAAACCTTCGCCTCGAAGCAGAGCAAGGAGGGCCACGTCAACTGCAAGTCCGGCGCCGCGCTCCGGGCCACGCTCCTGCGGCATTTCACCAACGTGTTCCTCTTCTCGATGAACGACGAGGTCGTGCACACCGGCTTCTCGCCGATGGCCCACTACCTCTTCGTCCTGTGCTGCGGACCACGGCGAACCGCCTAGCCGCCCCATGCACCTCGCCCCAACAACGGGAGCCGACCCGGTCTCCGCCCCGGCGACGATGGACGGACCAAGCGGTGCGTTCGGCTGGTTCTGGCAGGCGCTGCTTCCGCCGCTCGCCGCCGCCGACCGGCTGCTCACCGCCCGCACAGCGCCCGGGACATTGGCCACCGAAGCGGAGCTCTTCGTCGTCGGCGAGAACCTCTTCGCGCTGCCACCCGACTGGTTGCGGCGGTTCCGCCTGCGCTGGCTGCTCGACGATCCGAACAATCTCGCACAGGTGCAGGAGTTCCACATCGCCCACCTCGACCGGGTCTACTCGCCGCTGCTACCACCCGAGCTGGAAGACGCATTCAAACTTCCCACACCCGCGCTGGGGGCCTTCCTGGCCAAAACACACGTCGTCCCCTTCGCCCCGGGCCATGGCCACTCCGAGCCCGCGAAGGGCGGAGGGGGAGGCACCGCCGAAGGCGCGTTGCGCACCTCCGAGTTCCACCTGCAATTCCTGTCGCTGACGGAGCCGGTTCCCGCGGTCGTCTGGCTCACGGAACTCCACCGCCGGCCCGCGACCTCCGCCACTGCGGCGGCCTCCCTCGCAGCCATGGGTTCGCTGCCCGCTCCGCGCGGCTGGTGGATCATTCCACAGCCGGGCAGCACACCTTCGATCGCGCCATCGCGCGCGCTCTGGAGCGCAGTCGGCGGTGGAGTCCCCGTCGTTTGCCCGTCGTTGCGCGAGGGTTTCCGGCGGGTGTTGCAGTCGCAACTTCCCGCCGTCGGGGCCCAAGCCGGGCGCCGCCCCGGGCTCGGCGACGCCACGCCGCCCAGCATTCCGGACGCTCGCATTGAACTGGAACAGCCGACGCCCGGATCACCGGAAGTCGCCAGTTTCCGGCTTACCCCGGGGCAGATCGCCCGCGGATTGCGCCTGCCCGTTCCCCACGACGAAGGAACCGCCCCCGCGCCCTCCGAGTGGAGGCTCGCGCAAGACGATCGCTGGCTGCGCGTCCTGGAACCATACGTATCCACATACGTAGACTCGTTCCTACCGGGTGCCCAACGAGCGTCCGCGCACCACCGCCGGCAGCAGCTCCTCGAAAGCCTGAGGATCGATCTCTTCGGAACTCAACCAGTGGCCGGGACGCCCGCGCCCGACACGTTCGCGCTCGCGACCCGCCGATGGGAGGATGCACGCTGCAGTCTCCCTCAGTTGGCGTATGCGTTCGTCGATACCGGGGCCTGGCGCGACGCCTTCGATGTGGAAGGTTTTCGGGCCCGGCTCTCGCATCGCTCGCCGGCCCTTCCGTGGCAGTTCCTGCACGCGGTGATCTCGGGGTTGCCAGTGCGCGAGGTCTACCTCGAGCCCTCTCGCCGGGTGCGCGAGATCGTGCGTGGACTGCTACCCCTCCTCGACCCTCCGGCGGAGGAACCCGACCTTTTCGTGGAACTGATCCGCCTGTGGAGTCTCGCGATCCTCCGGGACGAGGCGGAGTTCTCGGCCAGCTTCGCCCGGCGCCAGACGGCACTCGGCGTCCGGTACCTGTTGTCGGCGGTGGATTACGCCTACACCACCGGTTTGGCCTGGGCGTTCCCCGAAGTCGCGCTCGACTCCGGCTCGCCGGAGCAACTCCCCGGAGGAACCCTGCTGATGCCGGCCGTGGCCTACTCCGCCCGCGGACAATGGCGCGCAGCCGCGGATTGCCTCGGGCGCCTCCACCACGACAAGCCGGACTATTTCATGTCTCCCGGCGACATCGCTCCGTGGAACAAATGCCTGTTGTGGGGCAGACTCCTGTCGAGCCGCGGCCTCACGGCGGCGGCCGAGCAGGCATACGCGTGGGCACGAGCAACTGATCTGACGTCTCGCGAGCAGGAATTCCTCCTCGCCCGGCCCGCGCAGGCCGTCCCCCCGGAAATCGCGCCGCTTCCACCTTTCCCAGTTCCCTGGCTTGCAACGCCGGAGCCCACCGCACCATGAGCACTCCCCGCGCACTCGTTCTCGGCGCGAGCCGTGGTATCGGCCGCGCCTCGGCCCGTGCACTCGCCGCCGCCGGCTGGCGCCTGCGCCTCGTCGCCCGAAGTGAAGAGCCGCTGGCCGCGCTGGTCGCAGACCTCCCTGCAGGGCCGCACCGCGCCCTCGCCGTAGATCTGACCGCTCCCACCGGCCGCGAAGCTCTCGTCAACTGGCTGGGCGACGACTTGCCCGACGCCGTTGTCCAGTGCCTCGGCGGCCGGTCCCAGCCCTCCGCACGCGATCGTTGGGAGGCAGCGTTGGAGTTGAATTTCCACTCCGTGGTGGCTCTCGACGAATTGCTGCTGCCCCGCCTGCTCGCCCGCGGTTCCGGCACAATCGTCCACCTCTCCTCCTCCGCCGCGGTCCACGGCCGGGCCTTCGCCCCCTACGCCGCGGCCAAGGCCGCGCTCAACCGCTACATCGTCAACCGCGGCCGCGAGTGCCTGCCCCGCGGGGTCGTCCTCACCGGCCTCATGCCGGCCGCGGTCGAGGGCGACAACAACGACTGGGCGCAGTCCCGCACCACCGATCCCGCCCGGCATGCGCGCATGGAAGAGGGCCAGATCCTCGGCCGCGCCCAAACCACCGACGAGGTCGCCGCCGTCGTGGCCTTCCTGTGCAGCCCCGCCGGCCGCCTTTTCGGCGGCTGCGTGTTGCCGGCCGATCCGACTCTCGATCATTGACCCGCCATCAGGCCCTCCTTTCCCATGCCTGCCACTACATCGCCCACGCTCTCCGTCTGCATTCCCAACTACAACCACGCCGGATATCTGGGCAAGGCCCTCGCCTCGGCGACGGAGCAAAGCTTCCAGCCGGTCGAGATCATCCTGCTCGACGACGCCTCCACCGACGACAGCTGGCAGCTCATCCAGCAACTGGCTGCGCGGAACCCCCTGATCCGCGCCCTGCGCAACGAGCACAACCTCGGCGTGATCGGCGCCCTCAACCACCTTCTGCGCGAAGCGCGCGGCGACTACGTGCACTTCCTGGCCGCCGACGACTACCTGCTCCCCAGCTTCTACGAGCGCTCGATGCGCCTGCTGACCGAGTTCCCCCAGGCCGGACTCTGCTGCTGTCCGCAGCTCAAGCACATCGAACAAACCGGCGCGGTGATCCGCGACCACAACCCCTCCGACGCCGACTGGGGTCGCACAGCCCGCTACTTCACCCGGGAGGAAGTGATCGCAATGCCCCACGCCGGCTACATCCATGGCAACACGGTCGTGATGAAACGCACCGCCATGCTCGAAGCGGGCGGCTATCTCCCGGAGTTGCGATGGAATTCCGATTGGTTCGTCAACCTCGCCGTGGCGCTGCGCTACGGCGTCTGTTTCCAGCCTGAACCGCTCGCGGTCTTCCGCGTCAAGGAGGGCCAGTTCTCCGCCGGCTTCATCCGCTGGGACGAGCACCGCAGTGTGATCCGCAACCTGCTGCGCCAGCTCAAGTCCCCGGTCCACGCCGATCTCCAAGCCGCCTTCAGCGACTCGGGCCTGATGGCGTGTTTCGGCCAAACCGACGTGCTCGAAACTATCCTCGAGTTTCCCGATCTTCACGACGACGCCGACACCCGGCGGCTCGCACAGCAGATGTTGAAACGCCAGCGTGAGCTTCACGCCAGCCGCCGGCAAAGCGCCGCCCGCAACAGAGCACTCTACTCCCCGGAACACCTCCGCCCCATCGTCTCCGCCCTCGTCGAACGCTGGCGCCGGGAAGACGCCCGCATCGTGATCATGGGCGCCGGCGAACACACGGCTAACCTGTTCAAGTGGACCGACCTGATGCAGGCCCGCCTCGTGGGCCTACTGGACAACCAGTTGCAGGGCGAACGCTTCTGGTCCTTCGATATCAAGGCACCAGCGGATGTTTCGCTCCTCAATCCCGACGTCGTGCTCATCTCCTCGGCCGCCTACCAGGACGAGATGTACGCGCAGATCCGCCGTCATGTCGGTCCTGAAGTGGAAATTGTGCGACTCTACGCCCAGCCTTTCGCCGAAACACCGGCTGTCACCCATTCGTGAACTCCTCCGATCTCGGGAGCGCTGAACGACATTCACGATGATGGACCACCCGTCCGCCAACGCTCCGGCGACCCTGACCGTCGCCGTATGCACCTTCAACCGTGCCGCGCTCCTCACCCGCATGCTTGCCTCCATCCGCGGGCAGACCTGCCAAGACTTCGACGTCCTGGTGCTCGACGACTGTTCGAGCGACGGCACCAGTGCGCTCTGCGAGCCGCTCGTCGGCGAGCGCTTCCGCTACGTCCGTCACGCGACCAACATCGGATTCAACGCCAACTACAACCAGGCCATCGCCCTGGCGCGAACCTCGTACGTGCTTCTGACCCATGACGACGACTACATGGACGCTACCTTCATCGACTATCTGATGAAAGGCATTGTCCGGTATCCGGAGGCGATCCTCGTCACCACGAACGTCCGCCTGGTCGGCGAAGATCGCACCGCCCCAGCCTCGGCGTCGCCACTGGTTCCGTCTGTGCCGAATGCCCTGAAGCTCACGGAAGATGTGGTCTTCGCTCCCGGTGAATACGCCAAAGCCCGCTACTGGAGAGGGCTCGACCTCTACTGTCCCACATTCTGTTTCCACCGGCGCCGCTGTCTGGAGGCGCAGATCGCGTTCGACCCGATCGGACCAGGCTCCGACGTCCTCATCGGCCTGCGCGCCAATCTCGTCGGTCCGCTCGCCGTGCTCGCCGAGACACACTTCAACGTCTGCACTCATCCCGGCCAGGATCACGCCAGCGTGGTCAACGACCTGACCTCCGGGTATCGGCTGGACCGTGTCACCGTCCCGATCGCGCGCCGCGAGCCGACGTTGGCGGCCATCCGTCCGGTCGCCCAGTTCTCCCTCGCCTACCATTTCGCCAAGGCCGCCACCGCCGCTCTCCTCGACCTGCCCGACCGTCCCGCCACGGCGCCCACCGAGACTCTGGAACAACGCTTTGCTCGACACGTCGCCACGCTGCCGCCCGAACTCCTGGAGCCGGTCTTCGCCTGCGGTCGCAATCGGGTGGCCGCGCGCCTTTTCGGCCACACAGCCCCGCTCAAGGACATCCCCCGCCATTCCGCCGAGGAATGGATTCGCAGCGTGCCCCAGTTGAGCCCGCACCTTCGCAAATGGCACCTCGCGAACTTTTCGGCTCTCGACCGTCTCGAAGACCTGCTGGCCGGCGCCGCCCCGCTCCCGTCGATCCGGCCCCGCTTCCTCGCCGACAGGACCATTCTCATCTGGGGCGTATCCTACCTTGGGATCATCCTGGCGGAGGTCTTGCACCGCCTCAGGATCACCGTCGCCGGGTTCGTCGATCGGAACCCCCGACTGGCCGGGGCCCGCTACCGCGATCTCGTCTGCCGCAACTGGCCGGACTCGCTCGCCGCCCATGCCGCGCCGGACCGCGAACTCCTCGTCTTCACAGGAGTCGAAGGGGCGCTCGATCTGGATCTCGCCCTCGATCTGCTGCCGACGCACGCGGATGCCCCGCGTTGCGTCTTCCGCAGCTGGCGCACCGCCGTCGACCTGATCGAGGCCGTGGCCGCCGGCCGCACCGCCCATGACTGAGCCGCTCTTCACGATCGCCATCGCCGCGTACAACTACGGGGACTACCTCGACGAAGCCGTGCGCAGCGTGCTCGCCCAAACCTGGGACGACTACGAGATCCTCGTCTCCGACGATTGCAGCACCGACGACACCTTCTCTGTGGCGCAGCGCTTTGCTGCATGCGATCCCCGCGTGCGGTGCTGGCGCAACGAGCGCAATCTCGGCAGCCGCGGCAACATCAACAAATGCTACCGCGAGGCCCGCGGTCGTTTCGTCGTGCCGCTCCAGGCCGACGACGCCTTCCTCCGCCCCGACCACCTCGCGCGAATCGCCGCCGTGGTCCGCACCCGGCCCACGGTCGGGTTCGTGTACACCGCCGGGCTGTTCGTGACCAACGACGGCGTCGTCGCGCGCCGCTATCAGCCCTGGCTCGGCGACATCGTCGGTCCCGGCCGCTTCCATCTCGCCCTATTGTCGCGCATGCCGCCCTGGCCCTCGTTCACCGCGATCGAGCGTACCTTGCTCGACCGCTTCGGCGGCGAGGACGTGTCGCTCGTCGTGGCGGACTTCGAGCTGACCATGCGGTTGGCCTGCCACACCGAGGCCGCGTTTCTGGCCGCCCCAGCGGTCGTCTCCCGCGTGCACGAGCAGGCCCAGGGCCTCCGTGTGGGCTGCGCCGATGAGACGGCGGTCTGCCGCAACAACCTCGCCTGCCTGCAGGCGCTGGGCCGTCGTTTTCGCGGCGACGAGTTCATCGCGCGCGTCCTCGCCGGCACAGAGACGCTCTTCGCGGGCGGCCACCGCCGGGCGAACCTACCGTTGTACAACGCCGCCCACCTTGCCGCCGTCGTCAACCCCGTGGTCGCCCGCTGCCGGGCCCAACGCCGCCGCCTTGGTCTGTACGCGGCCGGCGAACACACGCGCCGCCTCTTCGAGTGGACCGATCTGCGCGCGGCGGACGTCGTCTGCGTGATCGACGGCAATCCCGCCCTCCATGGCACCGCGATCGCCGGTAGCCGCATCGTGCCACCCGAGGCCGGCTTGGCCGCCGCCCTCGACACCGTCATCATCTCCTCCGCCTCACAACCGGACGAAATCTACGCGGCGCTCCACCTCGCCATGCCAGCCGCCACCGAACTGGTGACGCTCTATCCGCGCCAGTTTGTCGGCGCCGAGGAGGCCCGGATCCAATTGCGTCCGCTCCCGCCTTCATCCGCCTGAGCACCGATCTCAAGCCGCCCAAGGATAGGCCGATAGAGAACCGCGCCCTGACACACCCGCCCATGGACATCGACTACCTGATCATCGGTTCCGGCCTGACCGGCGCAGTCATCGCCCGCACCTTGGCGGACGCCGGTCAATCCGTGCTGGTACTCGACCGGCGATCGGAGCTCGGCGGCAACGTCCAGGATCAGGTCCACCCCAGCGGCATCCGCATCCACACCTACGGCCCGCACTATTTCCGCACCAACAGCGAAGCGCTCTGGCACTTCGTAAACCGTTTCAGCGCCTTCCACCACTATGAGCCCGCGCTGAAATCATTCGTCGACGGAACCTACGAAAACTGGCCCATCGCCGGCAGCTACATCCGCCGCACGCTCGGTGCCACATGGGCGCCGGGCTGGGCCGGTTCCACTCCGCGGAATTTCGAAGAGGCCTCGTTGGCGATGATGCCGGCTCCGATCTATGCGAAGTTCGTCAAAGGCTACTCCGAGAAACAATGGGGCGTGCCCGCCGCCAGCCTCTCGGCCGAGCTCGCGCGCCGCTTCGACGTGCGCGACGACGACGAGCCCCGCCTCATGCGCCACCGTTTCCAGGGAATTCCGACTCTCGGCTACACCGGTTTCATGCGCGCGCTGCTCACCGGCATTCCGGTGCTCTTGAACTGCGACTACCTGCACCACCGCGCCGCGTTCCGACCCCGCCGCGGTACCGTCTTCACCGGGCCGATCGACGAGTATTTCGGGTTCGATCTGGGCAAGCTCGCCTACCGCGGGCAGCACCGCGAACACGACTACCGGACCGACACCGATTGGGCACTGCCTTGCGGCCAGGTCAACAATCCCTCCCCCGAGAACGGCCCGCACATCCGCACCCTCGAGTGGAAGCACATGATGCCGGCAGAGTACGCCGCGCGCATCCGCGGCACCGTCCTCACCCGCGAGATCCCCTTCAGCCCGGACCGCCCCGAGGACTATGAGTATCCGTTCCCCGATGCCGCCAACCAGCGCCTCTACCAGACCTACCGCGCCCGCGCCGAATTGATCCCGGACCTGCTGATCTGCGGCCGCCTCGGCGAGTACCGCTACTACGACATGGACCAGGCCATCGCCCGCGCCCAACACCTCGCCAGCACGTTGCTGGCCCGCGCAGGCGCCGCCCACCCCGCCCACGCCTGAACCCATGGCGGCCACCCTCGGAGTCGTCATCCCCCACTACAACGACAGCCAGTTCCTGGCCGACGCCGTTGCAGCCTGCGTGGCCGGCCCGCGACCGCCGGACCGGATCCTCGTCATCGACGACGGATCGTCTCCCGCCGAGTTCGCGGCGGCCGAGCACATCGTCACCACCTGCGCCTCCGCTCGTCGGTTCCGGATCGATCTGCTCCTCCACCCCTTGAACCGCGGCGTGGTTCCGACCTTAAACCATGGCTTGGCGGAGATCGGAACCGACTACGTGCTCTTTCGCGCCGCCGACGACCGCACGCTCCCGGGGTTTTTCGCCGGGATCATGCCGTTGCTGGAAGCCCATCCCTCCGCCGCCCTCGGCGTCGCCGACCAGCGCTACTACACCTCCGATCCGGCCACCGGAACGGAAGAGTCGCTCGGCCTGTCCGGCGCCGGTTTCTTTCCTCCCGACCAGCTCGCCGCACGCCTTTCCGGCACCTGCATCATCCACAGCGCCGCCACGATATTCTCCCGCAGCGCCCTGGCGTCCGTCGGCGGTTTCGCGGCTGACGTCGACCTGTACCACGACTGGTGGGCCTGCCACCAGCTCGCGCTCCAGCACGGGCTGGTCTACTGGCCGCACCCGGGCACCGCGTTCCGATTGCGGGCCGATTCGGTAAGCAGCCGTTGCTATCAGGATGCCGAACGCGCACGGCGCTCCATCGCCGCCGTCCACACCCGACTGGCGCAGGAGTCAGCCGAGGTACGCACGGCGTTCGACCGCGCCCGCCTACTCGACTTCTTCGCCTCGCTCGAAGGCCGCGCCCCCGTCGCGGACGAAGCCGCTACGCCCTCGGGCGGCCTCGAGGCCGCCCTGCACACGCGTCTCGCGACGTTCGCCGCAGCAATCCACGCCGTGGCCGGCCGGATCCTGGTGTATGGTGCCGGTAACCACACGCGGGCGTTGCTGCGCGTCTGGCGGCGGCTGGACCTGCCCGCGCCGACCGCGGTACTCGTCACCCAGCCGGCGCCGCAACCGCCCGATCTGCCGCCGCTCGCCACGCTGGACGCCGTGTCCCTCGGACCGGACGATCTCCTCGTGCTCTCCTCCAAGAGCTTCGAGGAGGCGATGGCGACTGCCGCGCACCAGGTACACCCGCAGACCCGCATTCTCTCCTGCTGGAACCCGGCGCACACCACGCTCGCCACCGACGGAGCGTCCCGCCCCGTCTGAGCCGCGTTCACGCGAGCCGCCGGCGAATCCACGCGGCCCAGCAACCGCCCAGCCACCGGGCCGGATAGCCGAGTCCCAACTCCAAGCGCCACCGCCAGCTCCAGCCCCACCGCGTGAGCGGGCGCAACGTCTGGGCATACGACGCGAGAAACCAGCCGTCGGCCCGCAGCGTCCGGCAGGCGCGCAACACATTCGCATAGCCGCTGCCATTGCGGTTGCCCACCGGTACGACCACCGCAGCCAAGCGCTCCGGATACGTGATCGCCTCCCCGAACCCGCCGCTTCCGACCGCCAACGCCCGCACCTCCGCGATGCGCGGATCGGTACGGAGTTCGCCCACCCGTCCCGGATTCGTCACCACCACCAAGGGATGCTCGGGCCAGCGCGTCCGGCACGCTTCCAACACGGCGGAGAGTTTCTCCACCGAGACCGTGCGCACGATGAGGATCGGAGCGTTCATCCGTGATGGCTGAGGTTAGGGAATCGCCAGAGCGGTTCGGGTGCTCCCCCAAGCAAGCAGCCACAAAAAGGCACAACAACGCACAAAAATGCCGGCTCGTTTTCGCGGCTTTTCGTGCCTCTTCGTGGCAACTGACCGCCTGTGCCGCACAAGTTCATCCGAGGTAGGAAAACGGCGCCCGCAGGTCCACGGCGAGAGCGCGGAATTGTTCGCGGCTCAGCGGCGCGCGCAGACGCGTCCGCCGCTGGATCCGGACCGCGTCGCGAATCGCTCCCACGTAGGCCGTGGTGCGGTGCAGCACCGTATAGAGCAGCGCGTGGCCGAGGTAGCGTTGCACCAGTTCCCGCTCCTGTTCGGGCGGGCTGTGCCGCAGGAGAAACAGGAACAGGTTGCGGCAATAGTGGAACGCATGGCGGCGGCTGCTGCGGTTGAGCGGGGTCGCGCGGTGCACCACCACCGCCGAGTCGCAGCGCGCCAACCGGAACCCCGCGAGCAGCGCTCGCGTGGCCAGGTGCGTCTCCACGCCCCAGAGAAAGAGGTCCTCGTCGAAACCGCCGAGCTGCGCGATCAGGTCCCGGCGCAACAGGCCGCCGGCCTCGTGGAAGCCCGCGTACGGCGCCAGCACCAGCTTCGTCACCACAGGTTCGTTACCGGTTTGACGTGCGCGCACCGAGCACGTGATCGCCGCATAGTCCGGCTCCGCCGCCAGCGCTGCGGCCAACGGCCCGAAAGTCCCCAGCTCCGGGCAGCTGTCGTCGTCGAGCGAGAGGATCCAGTCGCCGCGCGCCGCGCGGTACGCCTGGTTCAGGCCGGCCACGCCCAGATTGCCGCCCGTCTCGATCAACCGCACCTCCGGAAACTCCCGCCGCACCATCTCGGTTGTGCCGTCGCCGGACGCATTGTCGGCTACGATGATCTCGCCCCACACCGGTCCTCGCTCGAGCAAACCCCGCAGCGTCGCCCGCAGCTCCTCGCGGCGGTTGCAACTGAGGATCGCCACGCTCACACGGCGAAGGGGCTCAAGGGAGGGCATCGGCACCGCGAGCATGCAACGCCGCGGAGGCGGCGCGACGCATTTTTCACCGCCTTCATCCGTTGCCACCGACCAACTGACTTCGTGTTTGATCCTCCGTGCGCTCTTCCCTCTCAGTGTCCTCTGTGACTGCCTCCGCTGCCGCCCCCTTCCTCTTCCTCGACCGCGACGGCACGCTCATCGTCGAGAAGCACTACCTCGCCGATCCCTCCGGCGTGGAGCTCTGCGCCGGAGCGGCGGAGGGGCTGCGACGACTGCAAGGCGCCGGGTTCCGCCTCGTGATGATCTCCAACCAGAGCGGTATCGCTCGCGGCATCCTGACCGAGGCGAAGGTCCGCGCCGTGAACGCGCGCATGGCCGAACTGCTCGCCCCGCACGGCGTGACCTTCGCCGCGCTGTACTGGTGCCCGCACGGGCCCAACGGCACCTGCACCTGCCGCAAGCCTGCGCCGGGCATGATCCACCGCGCGGTGACCGAACTGGGCGGCGACCTGCGCAACGCCTGGGTGATCGGCGACCGCGTGGCCGATCTCGATCTCGCCCGCGGCCTCGGCCTGCCGAGTCTGCTCGTGCGCACCGGTTACGGCTGCGAAACCGAGTTCCGCCTGCTCGAGCGCCCGACCGCCATCGTCGACACCCTCGCCGCCGCCGCCGACTTCATCCTGCCGCGCTCCACCGCCGCCTAGTCCGGTAGTGGTGCGCGAAGTGCGGCGCCCGGATCCCGCCTCAACCGGGATCCCCCAACCGCCACACCGACCGTCCTCGACTCCGCCCCATCGCGATCGTGCCCTTGGCCGCGACCGTGCCCGGCAATCGGTTCGGACTGGTCGCGGCGCTCAACCCTTCTTCGGACGAAAGACCGCCAGCGTGGTCTTCTGGAGAAAATCGCCCCACTGCTTGTTCATCGCCGCGAGTTCATCGTGCAACGGGCAAGGCTCTCCCTTGCCGCACCAGTCGGGACCGAACGGACACATCACCCCGTCGCTCTCCTTCTCGAAGAGCCCGGCGATGTCGGCCAGCGTGATCCGCGAGGGTGGCTTCGCCAGCCAGTAGCCGCCCCCGGGGCCGCGCGTGCCCTCGACCAGCCCGCCCGTAGAAAGCGTCGTGAGCAGCTTGGCCACGAGCGGCTGCGGCAGCCCACGGTCCTTCGCGATGTCGAGCGAGCTGACGACGGTCTTGCCGCCATCGTAGCGCTCGGCGAGCGCGCTCATGGCGGCGATGGCAGTCTGGGCGGTTTTGCCACAGCGAAGCATGGTGGTGATGCGGTGAACGAGAGGTCCTACGGTTCTACAGAAACGAACGAAGGTCACGACGGATCCGCCGTCGCGCTTCAGCCGCTCCGATGGTGGGGCGGACAACACCGATCCCATGGCGACAGCCGGCTGCCCGGTGCCTTCTGTAGGAGCCTGCTTGCAGGCGATCTGTGCTCGAAATCACCTGCATGCAGGTTCGTCCCTCCAGTCAGGCGTCATCGCGCCCGATTCGATGCCCTGTCGCCATCGCGCTTCCTTCTGTGGATGCATGCCCGGGCTCAATGCTTGCCTGCGTGCGGTGTGGTGAGCGCCGGGAGCGCGATCTTCAGCGCCACCGTGTAGACGAGCAGGCCGCCCGCCCACACCCCGGCCATGATCTGCCACTCGACGAGGCTGGGTTGGTATTCGACGAGTTCGTGCAGTGTCGACGGGATGAAGCCGGGCACGATCAGGCCCATGCCCTTCTCGATCCACACCGCCGTGAACACGAGCGCGCAGGAGAGCACGAGCTGGCGTTTGTGCCCGACCACGCCGGGCCGCAACAGCAGGATCGCGCCGAGCACGCCGCAGGCGACCGAGGTCCAGATCCACGGCACGAGCGCGTGCGCGCCGTGCAGCCCGAAATAGAGGTAGCGCGCCGCCGCGGTGTGGCTCGTGCCGCTGTAGAACTCCGTGAACACCTCGGAGGCGAGCATGAGCAGATTGATCAGCACGGTGACGCGCATGATGGCCGTGAGGATCTCGATCGGGCGATCGCTCAAGCGCACGCCGGCGAGGCGCCGCAGCAACAGCAGCGTGACGACGATGAACGCCGGTCCGGCCACGAACGCCGAGGCGAGGAAACGCGGCGCCAGCAGCGCGGTGTTCCAGAAGGGCCGTCCGCCGAGGCCGCAGTAGAGGAACGCCGTGACGGTGTGGATGGAGATCGCCCACACGATCGAGAGGAAGACGAACGGCACGTACCAGCGCGGGTTGGGTTTCCGCCCGAGGAAGCGCATGTAGAGCAGATAGCCGCAGATGTGCAGGTTGATCGCGAGGTAGCCGTTGAGCACGATCACGTCCCACGTGAGCATCGAGATCGGCCAGTTGAAGCGCCCGAGCCCGGGGATCATGTGCCACACGCGGTCCGGCCGGCCGAGATCGACCACCACGAACGCAATACACATCAGGATCGCCGCGATCGCGAGCAGCTCGCCCACGAGCGTCACATCGTGCATCTCGTCGTCGTGGTAGAGGTACGCGGGGATCACCATCATCACGCCGCCCGCGGCGAGGCCGACAAGGAACGTGAAGTTCGCAATGTAGAGCCCCCACGACACGTGGTCGTTCATCGCAGTGACGACCATGCCCTGCTGCACCTGCGTGGCCCAGGCGTTGAGGCCCACCAGGCCCACGGCGGTGAGCAGCGTCATCCACGCGTAGAACCAGCCGGAGCCGTCGGTGGCGGCGAGCACGGCGCGCCAGAGGAAACGCCCGTAGTTGACGAGATGGCTGCGGTTCGGGTCCGGCGTGAAACGCAGGCGATGGGGCGTGGCGGAGACGGGCATCGGCGGGCGCGGTTACTTGTCGAAAAAGTAGTAGAAACTCGGACGCGTCCCCAGCTCCTCCTTGAGGACGAAGACACGCTTGTTCGCAAGGACCCAGCGGATCTCGGAGTCGGGGTCGAGGAGGTTGCCGAACACCCGCGCGCCCGTCGGGCACGCCTCGAGGCACGCGGGCAGCCGGCCCTCGCGGGTGCGGTGCAGGCAGAACGTGCACTTTTCCATCACGCCCTGCGGCCGCAGGCGGTTGGAGAGGTAACCCTGCTGCGGGTTGATCTCGGCGGCGGGCACCTCGGGCTTGGTCCAGTTGAAACGGCGGGCGTGATACGGGCAGGCGGCCTCGCAGTAGCGACAGCCGATGCACCAGTTGTAGTCCACGACCACGATGCCGTCTTTCTCCTTCCACGTGGCCTCGACCGGGCACACGTGCACGCAGGGCGGGTTGTCGCACTGCTGGCACTGGACCGGCATGTAGAACTTCTCCGGGTCGGCCACCGGGTGCGTGTACGTGACGTTGCCCTTCTCGAGGTCGAGCGAGCCCTTCTGCATCTCCAGCACCCGGATGTACGAGTTGCCGGAGGGGCGGTCGTGGTTGTTCTCCTGGTGGCACGCCTCGGCACAGCGCCGGCAGCCCACGCAGATCGAGAGGTTCAACGCGTAACCGAATTTCACGCCCGGCGTCGGCTTCGGGTCGGTGATGTGCACCTCCACGCCGTGCTCCTCGCGGGCATCCTGCTCGAGCCGCGCGATGACCTTCGCCATGTCGTCGGGGCCGAGTTCGCGGTAGTGGCGCTGGAGAAACTCGTCGACCGACTGGTCGGCCGCCCACTGCGTGATCGGCGCGATCGCCTTCGCGAACGCCGCGGCGCCGAGCGTGGCGCCCACGGCCTTGAGCGCGGTGCGGCGGGTCATCCCGCCCTCGGGCGCGGGATCCGCGGCGGCGTCTTCGGTTTCGTGGTCACTCATGGGAAACCTCCTTGGGCGCCGGATGCGCCGCCGCGCGGGCGGCCTGCTGTTGCGCGGCGCCGTCCACCGGCGCGAACACCGGGCGTAGCTTCGGATACGCCGGGGCGTGCGGGTCGTGGCAATCCGTGCAGGTGTTGCGCTCGCGCGGACCGCGCGCGAGGTCCCAGTGGCCGGTCATGCCGCCGTGCGCGCCGGCTTTGAAGTCCCGATACTGCGGGCCATGGCATTGGGCGCAGAGTTCGATCGTGCGCGGGTACTCCACCGCCGTGCCGTCGGCGCGGCGCAGGGTGTCGTAGTTGGCCGCGTTGTGGCAGGAGAGGCAGCTCTGGCCGCCGTGCACGTACGCGAGCCCCTGGTGGAACTCCTTCAACTCCTCGCCGGCGCGCAGCGCGAGGTTCGGCGTGCGCGTGGTGTGGCAGGTCGAGCACGCCACCGGCACGGGCGCGCCACCGTGGTTGAGCGCATCCGTGAGCACCTTCGGCGTGTCGGGGCCGGGGCGGACGCGCACGGCGTGCCGGGTGAGCACAGCGCCGGACGCCGGAGTCGCCGCGGGCGCAACACTCGGCGCGGCGCCCTGGCGTTCGCCGGCGGCATGGGCCGCCCACGCGCCGCCCAGACCGAGGACGACGATCGCGGCGAAGGAGAGGTAAAGCGGGGCCTTCAAGCGGGCGCGACCTTCGGCGAACCCGGCCGCTATTTCAAGAGGAAACTGTCTTTTATTCTTGTGCAAGCGCCTCCCCCGGGCATCTTCCGGGCATGATGACCGCGTCCACCCCGTCGCCTTCCGTCGTCAGCCTTGTCGTCCACCTCTCCGAGGTCCCGCCGTTGCGCGCGGCCGCCCTCGCTGCGCTCCGGGCCCATCCCGCCGTCGAGCTCGGCCCCGTCTCGGGTTCGCTGCTCCCCCTCGTCGCCGAGGTGCCGGTCCCGATGGAGTTCCACCGCTGGATCGAGTCGGTGCCCGGTGTGACGTTTGTCGATGTCGCCTTCGTCGAAGTCGTCGCCGATCCCGCCGCCTGAGCGTCCGCCCACTCCCTCCCTTTCACTCCTCCCGTCCGCCTCATCCCTCTCCCGATGAACATGGAACGTCGCGATTTCCTTCGCACCACCGCCATGGCCGCCGCCGCGGCCGTCGTCGCCCAGCGCCTTGGTGCCAGCACCGCCGTACCGGATCCGAGCCGTCACGCTGTCACCACCACACCCGACGGCATCCGCTGGGACAAGGCGCCGTGCCGTTTCTGCGGCACCGGTTGCCACGTGCGCGTGGGCGTGAAGGATGGCCGCGTCGTCGCCATCCAGGGCGAGCAGCTCGCCGAGGTGAACAAGGGCCTGCTCTGCGTGAAGGGTTACCACGTGGGCGGCA
Source organism: Verrucomicrobiota bacterium (assembly GCA_023446735.1). GTDB lineage: Bacteria > Verrucomicrobiota > Verrucomicrobiia > Opitutales > Opitutaceae > CAJCBL01. The sequence continues at coordinate 2,388 of JAEXPQ010000174.1, read as the reverse complement.
TCCTCTACGGCAAGGACCGCCTCACCACCCCCATGCTCCGCCGCAACGGCGTGCTCGAACCCATCACCTGGGAGGAGGCGGTCGATGCCGTCGCGCAGCGCGTCCTGAAGGACCCGAAGGGCTTCGCCTTCTACGGCAGCGGCCAATGGACCATCCCCGAGGGCTACGCCGCGCAGAAGTTCATGAAGGGCGGCCTCGCCTGCAACCAGATCGAGCCCAACGCCCGCCTCTGCATGGCGTCCGCTGTGACCGGTTACCTCTCCGTCTACGGCGTCGACGAACCCGCCGGCTGCTACGACGACCTCGATGCCGCCGATGTCGTGATCCTCTGGGGCAACAACCCCGCCGAGATGCACCCCGTGCTGTTCTCGCGCCTGATCGAGCGCCGCACCCGCGGCCAGAAGGTCATGCTCATCGACATGGGGACCCGGCGCACGCGCACCACCGAACACGCCGACGAGTACCTCGAATTCCGCCCCAACAGCGACCTCGCCATCGCCAACGGCATCGCCCACCTCCTCCTCGCCAACGGCACCTGGGACCGGGACTTCGTGGCGAAGCACTGCAACTTCCGCGGCGACAACACGCCCCTCGACCTCAACGGCAAGGCGATCTCCTTCGACGACTACCGCGCCGCCCTCGCCTCCTACACACCCGAGCAGGTGGAGAAGATCTCCGGCGTGCCCGCCGCCAAGCTCAGGATGCTCGCCGACCTCTTCGGCCGCCGCGACCTGCGCATCACCAGCCTCTGGTGCATGGGCATGAACCAGCACAACCGCGGCACCGCCATCAACCGTCTCGTTCACTCCATCCATCTCCTCAGCGGACATTTTGGTCGCCCGGGCGACGCCCCCACCTCCCTCACCGGCCAACCCTCCGCCTGCGGCACCGCGCGCGAGGTCGGCACGATGTGCCACTTCCTCCCCGGCGGCCGCCTCGTCGCCAACCCCGAGCATCGCAAGGAGTCCGAGGAGATCTGGAAGGTGCCCGCCGGCCGCATTAATCCGAAGCCCGGATACCACACCGTCCAGCTCTTCGAGAAGTTCTGCACGCCCACCGACAAGGGCGGCGACATCCACACCGTCATCGTCCAGGTCACCAACCCCGGCCAGTCGCTGCCCAATCTCCACAAGCTCTTCCGCGCGAAGGCGGGCCTGCAGGACAAGTTCCTCATCGTCTCCGAGGTCTACCCGACCGCCACCACCGAGCTCGCCGACCTCGTGCTCCCCGCCGCCCTCTGGGTCGAGAAGAACGGCATCTACGGCAACTCCGAACGCCGCACCCAGCAGTGGTTCAAACAGGTCGAGCCGCCCGGCCAGGCCCGCCCCGACGCGTGGATGACCATCGCCGTCGCCCGCCGCCTCTACGAACTCGGCTTCGAGGGCATGAAGGACCGCGACGGCAACTTCCTCTTCGCGATGAAGGACGACGCCGGCCGCGAGATCCCCGTCTGGGACTACGCGCACTACTACGACATGAACGTCGACCGCGCGCTCTACGACGAGTACCGCCTGTTCTCGTTCTACAAACACAAGAACCTCGCCCCCTACGATGTACTCGCCCGGGCCCGCGGCCTGCGCTGGCCCGTCGTGCAGACCACCGACGGTTCGTGGCGGGAGACGAAGTTCCGCTTCAGCGAGGGCGACGACCCGTTCGTCGCGAAGGGCAAGGGCGTCCAGTTCTACCACTCCGTCACCAAGGACGACAAAGCCCTCATCTGGTTCTGCGAGTACGTCCCCGCCGCCGAGGAGCCGGACCCCAACTTCCCCACCTGGCTCTGCACCGGCCGCGTGCTCGAGCACTGGCACACCGGCACCATGACCATGCGTGTGCCCCAACTGCGCAACGCCATGCCCAACGCCTACGTCGAGATGCACCCCGAGGACGCCGCCGCCGCCGGCCTGGGCAACGGCGACATGGCCGTCGTCGAATCGCGCCGCGGCAAGATCGAGCTCCCCGTCTGGATCAACGGCCGCGCCCGGCCTCCGCGCGGCACCGTGTTCGTGCCCTTCTTCGACGAACGCCTGCTCATCAACGAGGTCACGCTCGGGGAACCGTGTCCGATTTCGAAGGAACCCGACTACAAGAAGTGCGCCGTGAAGGTAACCCGCAAGGGCGGCGAACCCCTTGTGCCAGTTCCCGCACCGCCCCACGGCTAAGCCCACCCCGCTTCCGATGTAGGAGCCTGCTTGCAGGCGATCCGCCCAACGCGATTCCCGCAGCCGCTCCGCGCCACCGATGAATCCCGCGCCCTCCCCCGCCCGCCCCCCCGGCCGCAAACTCGCGGTCGTGGCCGGCCTCGTTGCGTTCACCGTCGGCCTGAGCGGCTTCTTCATGGGCCTGCTCCAGACCGATCGCGCCGCCACCACCACCCGCGCCGCGCGCACC